>DATNRE010000021.1:0-16418 GCA_036703685.1 Candidatus Obscuribacterales bacterium | reverse complement strand
TACTCGTATCTAATTTCTGCAACTGGGTAAATATTGAATAATTCGGAAATTATTTTCAATTCCAATTGGCGATTAGCACGAATTGAGGGAGCAAGTTTACCTTGGCGACGATTATTAAAGCGTTTTTGGCGATGGTTGCGTTTCGAGAACTCAACATTGCGGTTGATCCTTCTTCCTCTACGACTTCGACGCATTAATCGTCTTGTATCCATGCGCTCACGCACTAGCTTAAATGGAAGAATTAAATGTGCTGTATACAGTGTAAATTTAGCTGATTGAACACCTATCCCTGAATAAAACTTGCCAGGGTCAATCCCAGTCACAATATTTTGGGTTGTGTATCCACTAGGCTCAACTGTTAGTTGAACATAAAATTGCCCACAGTCTGACCAGCGTTTAACTGCTTTTCCCAATTCAATCCACTTCCTAGCTCTCGCTGGTGTGGTTGGCATCAATGGTTTGTTGTCTTGATCTACTACTGGGACTCGCATTTTGGTCACTGAGCTTGTCGAAGTGTGGTATAACCCAATTACTTGTTCACGTCCCTTTCCGCCACATAGCTAAGATGTCTTGGCTTGACCCAACGCCTTTACCAATTAGGCTTACAGATAATCCGAACTAGGGAAGCATTCGGAAGTGTGTACCAAGCTATGTCTTTTGCGGTATTCACCTCTTTCGTTGTCTAAATTGGTTTAGACAATCCCCGCACTTTTAGGGCGGGTTTGGTGAACTTTACAGGCATTAATTTGATCTTAGGGTTCAACGGTACTGTTGAAACCAATATTGCTGAAACTTCATTCTAATTATACCCCCTTTTTAGGATATATTCTCACTAAGACTTGATTGAATTTTAGGAGTGCTTGTTTGTGTCTTTATTCTCCGTTAAGTCTAGCCTCAAAGCTTTGCCTAGTTTGAAGCTGGACGTTTGGACTGTTTTTGTGGTGGCGATCGCAGTGTTGATCGCTACTCCCGTATTATTTGTATTAAGCAGTATTTTCACCAATTCGGCTGAAGTCTGGAACCATTTAAGCTCAACGGTTCTCCCCGGCTACATCCTTAATTCCTTATTGCTAATCTTTGGCGTTGGTATTATTTCATTGCTGCTGGGGGTGAGTAGTGCTTGGCTGGTTACCATGTGTCGGTTTCCGGGGAGCCGTCTGTTTGAATGGGGGTTGTTAATCCCTCTGGCCGCCCCTACTTATATTCTTGCCTATGTGTACACGGAATGGTTAGAATTTTATGGCCCGGTGCAAACTCTCCTAAGAAATACCTTTGGCTGGAGTGGAATTGATGACTATTGGTTTCCTAATATTCGTTCCCTTTGGGGGGCAATTTTTTTATTATCTTTAACTTTATATCCCTACGTTTATTTATTAACGAGAGTTGCTTTTTTAGAACAATCCACTTGTACCTTAGAAGCCAGTCGCTCCCTCGGTTGTAACCCTTGGAAAAGTTTTTTTACCGTAGCTTTACCCCTAGCCCGTCCGTCTATTATTGCGGGATTATCCCTAGCATTAATGGAAACCTTAAACGATTTTGGAACCGTTCAATATTTCGGGGTTGATACCTTTACAACCGGAATTTATCGAACTTGGTTTGGCATGGGAGAAAGGGTCGCTGCTTCCCAATTAGCCGCAGTTTTAATGTTATTTATCTTAGGATTAATTCTACTAGAACTTTGGTCACGTCATCAAGCCCAATATTATCAAACCGGAAATCGTTTTCAATCATTAAACCCATTTAAACTCACCGGATTTAGAGCAGGATTAGCCTTTTCTATCTGTTTATTTCCGATTGTTTTAGGATTTTTGGTTCCTAGTATTATTTTACTAAAAATGACCTTAGAAAATTTAGGAACCTTTTTTAATTCTGAGTTTTGGAGTTATGCCTTACATAGTTTAACTTTAGCAACGATTAGCGGACTATTAGCGGTTCTCATCGCCTTAATTATGGCCTATGGTGTCCGGTTAAATTCTAATTCTCTAATGCGATTATCCACCCGAATTGCGGCGATGGGATATGCCATTCCTGGCTCAGTTATTGCCGTGGGGATTTTAATTCCTATTGGTCGATTAGATAATGCCATTGATGGGGTGATGCGGTCTACCTTTGGGATTTCTACAGGGTTGTTATTAAGTGGTACAATTATCGCTTTAATTTATGCCTATTTAGTCCGATTTTTAGCGGTTTCTTTTGGGACGGTAGAATCGAGTTTAAGCAAAATTAAACCTAATTTAGATGAAGCTGCGCGTAGTTTAGGATATGGAGCCACTGGAACTTTAATTAAAGTTCATACTCCGATTATGTGGAGTGGGTTATTAACAGCCGGAATGTTAACTTTTGTCGATGTCATGAAGGAGTTATCAGCAACCTTAGTGATTCGTCCCTTTAATTTTGATACCTTAGCAGTGCGGGTCTATAATTTAGCTTCCGATGAACGATTAGCTGAAGCCGCCGCCCCCGCATTAGCGATTGTTTTAGTCGGGATGATTCCGGTTATTTTCTTGAGTTTAAAAATAGCTCAATCCCATCGTTCATAATTAAGTTGTTGTTAGGGTGTACACTATACTTAAACACCCTAGGAGATTTGGTTAATAAATTTGGCGACAATTTTAACGAATTCTGACGTCGATTCATAGGGTAAAACGTTGCGCCCTGGAATCATAGCAGATTGGCAATTTTTCCAGCCTTTTTCATAAAGTTGACAGCGCTGTTCGGGAGTTTCCGAGAATCCACTGCGACTAATACTAGATGCAGTTGTGCCAAAAACTGCTAAGGTAGGAATAGAAATTTTTGCCATAATATCCGTATAGTTTTGTCGCCAGAATCCCGCTAAAAATGAATAAACGGCATAACGAGTTTGAGCATTTTTAGCTCCGGTTTCTAATAGGTCTAACCAATTTTGATCGACATCTTCAGCTTGAGCAAACAGTTGACGAATGGAAAAGGATTCTATAAATTGACGACGACGGGCATAGAGCCAAAATAAATTGCCAATGGGAGAATTAAAGAATAAATTCCAGGCAAGTTTTTGCTGTTTTTCTGAACCGGGCTCGCCCATGATTCGCCAGGCTGGGGGGCCGGATAATATTAATCCTTTAATTAAGTTAGAATTAGATTGGTTTTGTAGTTGGGTGAGGGCGATCGCAACGGGTAATAACGCTCCTTGTACTACAATAATAACAGGTTTTTGAATAATATTTTGTAAAAAATAATGCAATTGTTCTGCCCAATCTTGAGGATAATAAGCAACTTTCGGAATTTCAGACTTTCCACAACCGATTAAATCAGGATTATAAATGGCATAATTTAACCCCTGTTTCCGTGATTCTTGACAAAATCGATACCAAAAATTTCCCGATAATCCGACTCCAATCGGATGAATTAATAGTAATGAAATATCTTGATTATTGGGATTAACAGCCGGATAATATTCATAGGAACATTGATATCCTTGCCAATTATAGAATTTATCTTCAGAAGTAAACGGGGAAGTAGCTTTCATAAATATCTGTAAATAATCAATTGAATTAGTTTTACAGATTATATTAACATCTATTCCGACACAGGGCTACGCTATGCTAGGGGTAGCTGCGTAAGCCCTGCTAAAGTTAGCGAGGATAAGGGCAGGATTCTATCTTTTCCTTATCGGCGAATATCCATTAAATTAGCATTAACCATGGTTGTATTTTCTAACGTCGCTCCGGCTAAATCTGAAGCGCTTAAATTTGCACCCGTGAGATTTGCATTGGTTAAATCGGCATCGCGCAAATTAACACCACTGACATCAAATCCGTATAAACTGCCTTCTTGTAGCTTTACTTGACCTAAATTAGCAACAGATTGTTGAGCATTTCTCAGGTTAGCACCCGTTAAATCTGCACTCTCTAAATTTGCTCCAATCAGATTAGCATGACTCAAGTTAGCATTATTCAAATTAGCAATCACTAAACCCGCTAAACTCAAGTTAGAATGGCTTAAATTGCATTTTTCTAAATTAGCCCCATGTAATTTAGCTGCAACCAGATTGGCACTTTCTAAATTCGCCTCGGTCAATACGGCCCGATTGAAATTCACTTCATTTAGATTAGCACCCTGTAAATTAACTCCTTTCAAGTTGGCATCCCGAAGATTAGCACCCTGAAGATTCACACCTGCTAACTGAGCGCCACTGAGATCACATCCAGGGCAGTTTTTGGTTTCCAATAGCTGCTTGAGATGGGCGGGGTTCTCAGCTTGAGCGGGAACAGTTAAACCCAAGATCATCATAACTACTGTGGTGGCTACTGTTGCGAATTTCATACCCACACCCTCAAAAAACTTTATCTTCTACATCATCTATTATTATAGGACATCGGGCTATGCGTGAAATCCCGGTTGTATGTGATATTGTTTTGATCCCGGTGTGACGGAAATCACTGAGAAAAACCGTTGCTGTTGATACACTCCCCTCTAAATCACAACCTTTCGGATTAAATCCCCTAACTGTTGGGCACTGTTGGTGATGGCGACGGTGGCGGTAGCGGTTGCCATTTGTTGTAACTGTTGAGGTGATTGTAACAGATACAAAACTTTACTCCCTAATAGGTCTGCGGTCAAGTCCTTTTGTTGAAACATCCACGCCGCACCCGCCCCGGCAAAAACCTTAGCGTTATAGGTTTGATGGTCTTCGGCGGCAAAGGGATAGGGAATTAAAATAGATGGGGTGTGGGTAATAGCTAATTCCGTTAAGGTTCCTGCCCCTGCCCGACTCACGGCTAAAGTTGCCCGTTGGAACAGGGCTGCCATATCGTTATAAAAAGGCATTTTAATATATTGAGGATGGTTTAACACCTCGACGTCGGGGTCATTATTTCCCGTTAGGTGGACAACCCACGCCCCGGCTTCAAACCAAGTTGGGGCCGCCTCTCGGACTAACTTATTCACACTCACCGCCCCCTGACTTCCCCCAACGACCACAATAACGGGAACATCATCGGGGAGGAAAAAAGATAAGGGGGCAGAGGTCTGGAGAAAGTTGGAACGCACGGGGGTTCCGACTACAACCGTATTAGTACGGAGTAGGTAGGGAACAGCCGCCTCAAACCCCAAACCCATGGCATCACACCAGGGGCCAAAATTGCGAGTCACTTTTCCCGGTAAAGCGTTGGACTCATGGAGAATTACGGGCAGACCCAGGGAACGAGCCGCAATAATAGCGGGGGCTGCAATATAGCCTCCGGTGGTGAACACTCCGCGAAAGTTACCTTTTTTCAGGAGATGGCGGACTTGCACCAGGGAACGGGCGAATTTAACTAAGATCTTTAAGGTTCCTAAACCCAAAGGTTTCTGGAAACCTTCAACGGAGATGGTATGGAGGGGATATTGGGCGGGGACTAATTCTCGTTCGAGGCGATCGGGTACACCCAGCCATTCTATCTCAAAATCCGACAGGTTTTCGGCAGTAGCGATCGCCGGAAACAGATGTCCCCCTGTCCCACTGGCGGCAATGAGTAAGCGAATGGGTGTCTGACTCAAGTTTTCTCCCCTAGAATCCGTTCAACTTTGTGTTACAGCTTTTTAAGCTACCATAAAACTGACACGAAATCCCTATTCTTAATCTTGAAATTCAGATGACAAATTTCCCCATCCTTCAACGGCAATCTTTTCAGAACAGGTCTGGTGTACAGATGCGCCATTTATGGGCAAAGCCATTAGTTTCCGTAGTTCTAGGAACGATAATTTGGGGCATGGGTTTGGGGATTTCCCTGCGAGCGAATGCCCAAACCCCAGAAACAGCCCCCGCCAATGTGACTAATCTTTTAAATCAAATTGATGCCGCCGCTAATCGTCAAGACGTGGAAAAAGTTATGGGCTTTTATGGCTCAGATTTTAGCAATTCCGACGGCTTAGACTATCAAAGTTTGAGACAAGTTCTTAAAGATTTTTGGAATAGATATTCTCAGCTTAATTATCGCACAGAATTACAGTCTTGGCAACAAAATGGTGATATTTTAACCACAACAACGATTACGGAAATTACCGGGAATAAAAAAATTGATAATCGCGAGTTTTCTTTAACCTCAACCATCACATCACAGCAACAAATTCAAGGAGAAAAAATTATTAAACAGGAAATTATAGCGGAAAAAAATCAGCTTACTTTAGGAAAAAAACCACCGACGGTAGTTTTTAATCTCCCCGAACAAGTTAAAGCGGGTCAAGAATTTAATATTGATGCCATTGTCCAAGAACCTTTAGATAATGATATTTTAATTGGAACCGCCGTTACACAACCCATCACCTTAGAAGCCTATAATGATTCCGGTCTTTTACAATTAGAATTTTTACCCTCTGGCGGTATTTTTAAAGTGGGTCAAGCATCTGATACCGTCGGAAATAATTGGATTTCTGTAATTTTAATGCGTCAAGGAGGAGTAACCTTAGTCACGCAACGTTTGCGAGTCGTTAAATAATCAATCATCAGTTGTAGGGGCGGGTTCTTTTAGGTTTTTGTTAATTACCTAAATCTTGATGAACCCGCCCGTACCAGTTATTAGTTTATTACCTAATTCCTAATGATTCCTTTATTACAGGTTAAAAATTTAGCTGTTAAGTTTTTTACCCTTGATGGGGTGGTTCATGCTGTCAATGAAATTTCCTATCAAGTTTATCCAGGGGAAACCCTAGGAATTGTTGGGGAGTCGGGCTCAGGAAAAAGTATTAGTGTCCTATCAATTTTAGGGTTAATTCCATCACCCCCAGGAAAAATTACCCAAGGTGAAATCTTATTTGAAGGTAAAAATTTAATTCAATTCAATCCTCAACAATTACAACAACTGAGGGGTCATGAAATTTCCATGATTTTTCAAGATCCCATGACTTCGCTCAACCCGGTTTTAACCATTGAAAAACAACTTACTGAAGCTCTAAAAATTCATCTTAAATTAACATCAGAACAATCTAAAAATCGAGCTATTCAACTGTTGAAACAGGTGGGAATTTCTAGCCCAGAAAAACGCTTAAAAAGTTATCCCCATGAATTTTCAGGAGGAATGCGTCAACGGGTAATGATTGCCATGGGTTTGGGATGTCAACCTAAATTATTAATTGCAGACGAACCTACAACCGCCTTAGATGTAACGGTACAAGCCCAGGTTGTAGAATTAGTTAAACAACTCAAAAATGCACAGGGAATGTCGGTAATTTGGATTACCCATGACTTAGCATTATTAGCAGGATTAGCCGATAGAATTATAGTGATGTATGCGGGGCAAATTGTGGAACAAGCAACGGTTCATCAACTCTATAAAAATCCTCGTCATCCCTATACTATGGGATTATTAGAAAGTTTACCTCGGCTAGATCAAATTCGTCAAGAACCGTTAAAAGCTATTGAAGGAACTCCCCCGAATTTAATTGATTATCCCCTGGGATGTCCCTTTGCTCCGCGATGTCGATTTGCCATTGAACATTGTTTTCAAGAAAATCCTAAATTAGAATTAATTGAAACCGAGCATCAAGTGGCTTGTTGGGTAGTTCCTAAAATGGATTGTTAATAAATAGTTAATTTAATATTAGTCCGCGTAGGCGGACTTCGTTTCTGTAGACGCGATTTTTAATCGCCGGATTTCCTGGGATATGATTATGGGAATATGATTATTGCGGGGTAAATCAATACGTCGGTCAATACCTCGGCGATTGAAATCGCATCTACACAGACAAAACCTGCCTGCGCGGGTTTAAGATAACTTTAGTATATTGTAATTAAAATGAGAGAAAATTTCACGCAAATATATCTTCATTATGTTTGGGCAACTTGGGATAGATTACCTTTGATTACTCCCGATATTCAGCAAGCAATCTATGCAGCTATTATTGGAGAATGTAACAAGTTAGGATGTACTGTAATCGCAATTGGAGGTATAGAAGACCATGTTCACTTGCTAATAGGTTTTCCCACAACTTTGGCGGTAGCTGAAATAATTAAGCAAATTAAGGGAAGTTCTTCTCATTTCGTAACTCACCAACTTAAACCGGGTAATTTTTTTAAGTGGCAAGGCAGTTACGGGGCATTTACTGTTAGTCGAGATGCGATCAATAGTGTGGCTAATTATATCAGAAATCAAGCTGTTCACCACCGTCAGCAATCAATGATTTCTGAGTGGGAATTAATTTCTAAAACTACCCCCGCAGGTTCCCCGAATGCCCCCGGCAATTTCTAATCCTCTACTCCCTTCCTAGTCCGCGAAGGCGGACTTTGTTTCTGTAGACGCGATTTTTAATCGCCGGATTTCCTCTCGGCAATTGAAATTGCGCCTACACAGACAAAACCCGCCTGCGCGGGTTGTAAGAATCTTCGATTGCAAATTCTCTGATCCCTTCTTAGTCCACGAAGGTGGACTTCGTTTCTGTAGACGCGATTTTTAATCGCCGGATTCCCAATCACCGAATCGTTTATAATATAAACATTTATTATAATAAAAATATGGTTAATAATTTAGAAACAAAACTTAAATCTCATCAAAAAAATACCCCCTTAATTCGGGTAGAAAACTTACAAAAACACTTCCCCGTCATGGAAGGAATTTTACTACAACGTCAAATAGCAGCGATTAAAGCCGTTGATGGAATTACCTTTAATATTAATAGGGGAGAAACCTTAAGTTTAGTAGGAGAGTCGGGTTGTGGAAAAAGTACAACCGGACGAATGATTTTACAGCTTGCTCATCCTACGGGTGGAAAAATTTACTTTGAAAATACCGATTTAACTGCTTTAAATTCAAAAGAGTTGCAGCCCTTCCGTCGCCGGATGCAAATGATTTTTCAAGACCCCTATTCTTCCTTAAATCCTCGAATGACCGTAGGAAAAATTATTAGTGAACCTTTAATTATTCATCAATTAGCCACTAATAAAATAGCTCAAAATTGCGTCAAAGATTTATTAGAATTAGTGGGATTAAATGATGATGTCATTAATCGTTATCCCCATGAATTTTCAGGGGGACAACAACAAAGGATTGGGATTGCAAGAGCCTTAGCGATGAATCCTGATTTTATTGTTTGTGATGAACCGATTGCCTCCTTGGATGTTTCCATTCAAGCCCAAGTAATTAATTTAATGCAAAACCTACAGCAAAACTTAGGGTTAACCTATCTGTTTATTGCCCATGATTTAAGTATTGTTCGTCATATTTCTGACCGAGTTGCAGTAATGTATTTGGGTAAAATTGTTGAACTTGCAGATAGAATTTCTTTGTATGAAAATCCTTTACATCCCTATACCCAAGCCCTATTATCTGCGGTTCCAATTCCTGACCCAGAATTAGAAGCCAAACGACAACGAATTTTATTAACTGGGGAAATTCCTAGTCCCCTAAACCCGCCCATGGGCTGTCGATTTTGTAGCCGTTGTCCCTCGGTTATGGAACAATGTTGGCTGGAAGAACCCCGATTAAAAGATATGGGTTTAAACCATTCTGTAGCCTGTCATTTGATTAAAAATTAATCACAAATTTAATCAATTTAGCTCTAAATATCAAAGAATTTTATCAGATTCGACATTTAATAATCCTCAAAAAAATATTAAGTTTCCAGTCGGGTCTGAAGAACCCACAGCCCACAATCCGATCAAAATTCAAGCTATCATATTTGAAATCAACCCCTATTGTTTATGGAGGGCCAGGAAACTGGTAAAACGTGCCTATCGAAACGATTTATGGTCAACTACAAGGCCTAAAAGCCAGTCAGCTTAAACGGTTGCAAAGCCTGTATCATCAACGACTACCGGGCGATTTAATTACAACCGTGGAATTTGCCCAGCGACTGGCGGCAATTAGTACGGAAATTGATCAGCCTCTGTGCGCTTATATTAACCGTCGGGGACAGGTGATGCGGGTGGGAGTCGGAACTCCTCGCCAAACTCAAATTCCCCCCTTAGAACTTCCCCGTTATGGGAATGGACGCCTGAGTGGCATTCGCTGTATTGCCACCCAAACTAGCCCGGAACCGCCCAAAGAAGCGGCCCTGACTGCCATGGCGATTCAACGGTTAGACGTTCTCGTGGTTCTCACCCTAACCGGAAGCGGTTTTCAGCGACGGGGAGGGGGTGAAACGGGCTATATCAAAGACACCTATCTGGCTCACCTTGTCCCCGATATGGACACGGGAAATCATCAACAAATTGATAATGGCTTTTCGGCTATTCCCTATTATTTGTCGTTGCCCATGAGTCTCGATGCCCTATCGCAACAGGATTTTCTCGATTTAGTCAACGAACTAGAAACGGAATTTGAACGGGAATTTGTCGCCCGGGAAGTCGATTCTAGTCAGGATAAAGTGCTGTTAGTGGGGGTGAAAACAGAGAAAATATCCCCCCAACGGTTTGAAGATGGGTTGACGGAATTGGTGCGTTTAGTCGATACCGCCGGGGGCCAAGTGTTACAAACTTTACGCCAAAAGCGATCGCATCCTCACCCCCAAACCGTTGTCGGAGAGGGAAAAGTTCAGGAAATTGCCTTGGTTGCCCAAACCATCGGAGCTAATTTAATTGTATTTGACCGCGACCTATCTCCCGCCCAAGTTCGGAACCTGGAAACCCAAATCGGGGTCAGGATTGTAGACCGAACCGAACTTATCCTTGATATTTTTGCTCAACGCGCCCAGTCGGGGGCGGGAAAACTACAGGTAGAACTGGCTCAACTCGAATACAGTTTACCTCGGTTAACGGGTCGAGGTCGAGCTATGTCTCGGTTAGGGGGTGGAATTGGAACCCGAGGGCCAGGGGAAACGAAGTTGGAAACGGAACGACGGGCCATTCAGCGCCGCATCTCCCGGCTCCAGCAGGAAGTAAATCAACTCCAAGCCCATCGTTCTCGTCTGCGCCAAAATCGTCAAGCTCAAGAGGTTCCGACCTTAGCCTTAGTGGGCTATACCAACGCCGGAAAGTCAACCTTATTAAATGTTTTAACCCAGTCAGAAGTCTATACGGCTGACCAACTCTTTGCTACTCTTGACCCCACGACTCGCCGTTTAGAGATTTCTGATATGATAACAGAGGAGCCTTTGACGGTGGTTATCACCGATACGGTAGGATTTATTCATGAACTTCCACCTCCTTTGGTGGATGCCTTTAGAGCTACTTTAGAGGAGGTGACGGACGCCGATGCTTTGATTCATTTGGTGGATTTATCCCATTCCGCTTGGGAAAGTCAAATTGAGTCAGTGATGCAGATTTTAAGGCAAATGCCTGTCACTCCTGGCCCAGCATTATTAGCGTTTAATAAAATCGATCAAACTGATGGAGAAAATTTACGATTAGCGCAAGAAAAATATCCCCAAGCGGTTTATATTTCCGCTTCTAAAGGATTAGGATTAGAAACCCTAAGACAACGCATGGCGGATTTAGTCCACTATGCAATTTCTAATCGCTAAAATATCCGAATAGAAACCGGGTTTCTATCAATATCTAGTTTGAGCTTATAATCTCTAAGCAGAAAATATCCGAATAGTAGAAACCGGGTTTCTATCAATATCTAGTTTGAGATCATAATCTCTAAGCAGAAACCCGGTTTCTAGGAAAGTTAAACTGAAATAAAAGAACCCTGAAGTTGTTCAGGAATAACATTATAAACTATCCCTAAAACTTGATTTGAACCCGTGACACGAATGACTGTTTCCGAAAAAGAACTTGTTGATAATTCTAAGGTTAAATTCCCTTCTGTTAAACCTTCCGTTAAGCCAATTTGATCAATACCGGGTTCAAAATCTTCAATAATATCCGCTAAACTTTGATCTAAATTAGAGGTTGCTAAGGAAAGAATAAACAGATCAAATCCTATTCCTCCAGTTAAATAGTCACTGCCTAAATCTCCAGTTAATGTATCATTTCCGGCTTCTCCATAGAGGTAATCAAAATCTTGACCTCCTGCCAATAAATCATTACCTAATCCGCCCCAAATTATATCAAATCCTAAATTTCCATAGAGATTATCATTCCCTTCATCTCCATAAAGATCATCAGAATTTTTTCCCCCAAATATATCATCATTTCCCTCTAAACCCTTAATAGTATCATCTCCTTGATGGCCATAGAGAAAATCGTCATTAATTGTGCCAATAATATTATCATTTCCGCTATAAATAGAGGGATTAATAATTTGATTAATCCAATCTGCATAAACTGAAACTCGGGTATCAGAAGCATATTCTCCAAAGCTCTCATCTAAGCTATTGGTAACATCAATACCCGGTGTTGCTGGGGTAAAACCCGTGGAAGTTAGACCCGCAATTTTGCCATCAATAAAAGCTGGCCCCCCCGAATCTCCAGGGCTAATATTGACTTCTTCTAATCCCAATCCTAAATTATAGATACCAAATTCTTTTCCAAAGGCATCATTTTCCGGTAAACCATTATCAAAATCATAAATTAATTGTTTTCCAGGTTGATGATTATAATAATACGGAGCACCATTAAATAAATCACCCAGAGAATCATAATGATTTTTTCCTGTCCGTTTGGTTGCAACAGGATCAGGAGAACTATTTTGTCCTAAATTACCCGTTGCGGGAACACCATAACCGACTTTTTGCATCACTTGACCCACCTCATCAAACCCCGTATAAATCTCATAGCGATTAGCCGTTGCGGGTGCAGGTTGAGCCAGTTCTAAAATAGCAATATCATTGTTATAATTAAAGTCAGCATTCCAATTTGGATGAATATAAATTTGAGACACAGGAATAGCAATTTGACCCGAGGGTAAATCAAAATAAATCGTATATTCTGAAGGAGAAAAATATTCTGGATTTCCTGATTTATCCGTAACACAATGGGCAACGGTTAAAATATGATTCCCCGTGATTAATAATGATCCGCTACAACTGCCACCATCAATATCTTGAATCTTAACAACACCATCTAAATTTGTCCCTGGTTGTACAATATAAGCAGGATTGAATGGATCAGAAGTGGGAACAGAAATCCGGGGTTGGGGTGCAATTACAGAAAAAGAAGTTGACATTTTGCTTTACTTAAATCAGGATAGTCTGGGTGGGATTGGTCTGAACATTCAGAATCAAATAGATCAATTTTTGATTTCATATTAACATAAAGAAAAACCATTCAATTTCCAGAACCCTCTATGGCAGCAAACGTTGAAATTTACACTTGGAGTACCTGTCCCTTCTGTATCCGAGCTAAGGCATTACTGAAAAAAAAAGGTGTAGACTTTACTGAATATAGCATTGATGGGGACGAAGTGGCGCGAGATCAAATGGCACAACGAGCTAATGGTCGTCGTTCGGTTCCCCAAATCTTTATTAATGATCAGTATATTGGGGGGTGTGATGATATTCATGCTTTAGATCGTCAGGGAGAACTTGATCCTTTGCTGGGTTAATTCTATGCTCAATCCTGGCAAAACAAAACACTCCTGATTCATTCTGAGTTAGTTTTTAATGCCAGGATTTATCGAGCATTTGTTGTTTGATTTGTTAACTATTAATTGTAAATAAAGATGAAATTTGCTTTCATTATTGACCCGATCAAAACATTAAATCCCAGTCATGATACCAGCGTTGCTTTAATGGAAGCTACGCAACTTTTAGGACATGAAGTTTGGATCACACAAGCTCACCAATTAAATGTGGTTGAGGGTCAAACCTGGGCGCTTTTAACCCCGGTTTCTCTGACTCCAATTATCAGAGATCAGGATCGTTGGAAAGTTGAGGAACCCTGGTTTTCGGTGGGTCAATCGATACTACAACCCCTAGAAAATATGGATGCGGTGTTCATGCGAACCGATCCTCCGGTCACAATTCCCTATCTCTATGCTACCTATCTTTTAGACTATATTAACCCGGAAAAAACTTTGGTTGTTAATTCTCCCCACGGGTTAAGAACAGCAAATGAAAAAATGTACGCGCTGCAATTTAAAGATTGTATTCCTACAACTATTGTTAGTGGCGATAAACAGGTGATTAGGGAGTTTGTTGAACGTCAAGGAGCGGCGGTTTTAAAACCCTTGGGTGGAAAAGCGGGAGAGGGTATTTTATTTTTAGAAGGTAGCGATCGCAATTTCAATTCTTTAATTGAAATTAGTACCCAACAGGGTTTATATCCGGTCATGATTCAGACTTTTTTACCCGAAGCTAAAGAGGGCGATAAACGGATTATTCTGTTAAATGGTGAACCCATTGGAGCTATTAATCGGATTCCTACGGGTCAAGAATTTAGGGGAAATATGGCCGTAGGTGGACGGGTTGCTAAAACTGAAATTACAGATCGAGAACGGGAAATTTGTCAGAAATTAGCATCTCAATTAATTGCTGATGGCTTATATTTTGTAGGAATTGATATTATCGGAGGATATTTAACTGAAGTTAATGTTACCAGTCCAACGGGGATTCGAGAAATTGATTTATTGGATGAAGTCTATTTAGGAAAACAGGTGATAGAATGGGTAGAAAATAAAATTAAGACCCGTTGATAAATATTAACTACTAGAGGGAAAGCGATCGCATCTCCCAACAAATTTGTTGAAGCTAATACAAATACCCCCATATTCGCTGGCAAAATAGTCAAAGTTTGAGAGGTGCGATCTTTGGTAAATCCCGTTATTGCGCAGTTGTTGCGCCGTTGTTGCGCTTCAGCGCAATCCGACCAATAAACAGTTTTTTAAACACAGAACTAGCGGTAGTCTCTGTTTCTGAATAGCGATCGCCCACTGATGAACAAACCCTATATAGCAATCCTCAATTAGTTGTAATAAATTATAGGACTCAAAATCTACGGTAGGGGGTAATTTATGAATTGCTCCCTACCGTAAATCAAAGAGAATTGCTATAGTTTAATCGATATCAACAGTTTGGGTTTCTTCTGTGATGGTTTGAGTTTTAATAGTTAATTCCGGCGTGGAATCTTCTATTTCTGAAATAGAATTTTCTTCTTCTAAAACAAGTTCTGGAACTGGATTAATATTTTCTGAACCTTGGGGTTCGATAATAGGTTCTGGAAGGGGAACTTGATCAGCAATTTCAGGTAAGGGTGTCGGAGAATTAGATGTGACTTGAACCGGACTGAATAACTGAAGACGGAAACGACTCAAAAATCCACCCAATTGTTTAGCTAGGGGTTCAGGGGGAACATCCGGTGTTGTTTCTTGGAGTGGGATTTCAGATGCTACAGGTTCAGGTTGTTCTGCTTCTACAGTAGGTTCAGGTTCCACCGTTAATTCTACGGGTTCGGGTGCAGTCGGTTCGGGTTCCACCGTTAATTCTACTTCCGGCGCGGTTTCCTGAATAGGTTCGATGGTGGGTTCATCTACGGGACTCGAAATAAATTCCGGTTCGGTCGTGGGAAGTTCTTCGGGTTCAGGTGTTTCAATTAAGTCTTGAGTGGCAAAATTAGGATTAAGAATGCCTTTGAGATCTGCAAAGGATAGTTTTTCTTGAGTCAGTTGAGACAGGGTATTGTTTAAATTAGGATTATAGGTAATCACCCGGGCGGTTTTATTAAAAACATTATCAACGGGATTTCCCTGTTCATTCAGATATTCAATTTGTACCCAGTTTTTACCCGGTTTTAGCCCTTTAAGGTATAAAGCTTGCCATTTATCCGTGGTGAAACTTTCACCATTAACGGTAATCCGAATTTGCCAATCAACAATTTCATCTGTTGGATTATCTTGGGCCACAATATGTAAAGGGGCATTATTCAGGTGAAAGTCTAGTAAAATCGGTTCCGCACCGTATACCCCCTGGGGACGGTTATAAGTTAGTAAGGGTAGATTTTGATCGGGGGGATGAAAGCTACAAAAATGAAAGGTGGTTTGGGCAAAAGACCCTTCATTTTTGTAGCTTTCATCCCAAGGATAGGCAGCAAAAACCCTTAAAGTATGGGTTCCGGGGTCTAAATTCTTGAAAGTAATGGGAGTGGTAATATCGTAAACATCAATATTGGGCTGATTATCCAAAATGACTTGTAAATGGGGCCCTAAACCCAATTTAGAATCTTGGAATAGGGGTAAACCCTGAACTTGGAGTTGGAGATTAATCGTATCGTCTTCAAGCAGTTGATCGGGTTGAGGATTGAGGATCGTTACTTGAGGCTGGTAAACGTCAAGGGATGGACGAAGTTTTTGGATCAGTTTGGGGGGAGAAACCTGGGAAATAAGCTGGGCGGAGGATTTAGAGATCCCTAGGGGAGGAGAAGTTGGGGACGGAACTTCTGATGCGGAATTTGCACATCCAGTTAGACTGATCATGATTAAGAGTGCTAACAGGGTTGTGAGTTGGGTTTTTGCTCTTGTCCATCCCTGAAGTATGGGGTTTAGCACCTGATTTTTTTGAAGGAAGCCCAATCTAGTTTTATCCATAAGTTTTTTATTGAAAATCATAAGCCCAACCTTAAATCTATCGGTTTTAGGGGGGTATTTAAC
>DATNRE010000020.1:0-3438 GCA_036703685.1 Candidatus Obscuribacterales bacterium | reverse complement strand
CAACATCTGTTTAAAGTCAGCCAGGGTGTAAATCCCTTGGTCATAAAAGCGACGGGCGAGGGTAATGGCGTTACCGTTGCGGGTCATGGTCAGGGCTGTAATCACCGTTACGGGTTGGGTGTCATCCCCTCCCAAGGTCATCCACAGAGGCATCCCCGAGGGCATTTGAGCCGCGTCTAAATAGCCTCCGGCGATACCATCACTGATGCCGCGCCAACTGGTTTCTCGCACGAGATTGACTTCATCGAGGCCGTGTTTTTCAAAAAATCCCAATTCCTTCGCTACGGCTAGGGGAGCGCAGGCGGTCAGGGGAACAAAACCCAATTCTAAATTAATTTTTTCTAGGCCATGACGGGCAACAACTTTATTCTTTTTCGCCCGCATTTTTTTGATGAGTTTTTGTTGATTGAGGAAATAAATCATTTCACTCCGCAAGCGATAATAACTGGGATGTTCTACCACTTGCATCCGTTGACGGGGGCGGGGAATATCGACTTCTAAAATCTGCCCAATTTTTGATTCGGGGCCGTTGGTTAACATCACAATTCTGTCAGACAGTAACACCGCTTCATCGACATCGTGAGTCACCATTAAGGCACTAATTTGATTGTCTTGGCAAATCTTCATTAATTGTTCTTGAAGATTACCCCTAGTTAGGGCATCTAGGGCTCCAAAGGGTTCATCTAATAATAGTAATTTGGGGCGTAAAGCTAAGGCGCGGGCGATGGCTACCCGTTGTTTCATTCCCCCGGATAATTGGGCAGGATATTTATCAGTAGCGGGGCGTAATCCTACCATATCAATATGGCTTTCAATGATAGTTGTCCGTTCCGCTAAGGGTAATCCTTTCATCACGGAATCTACTGCTAAAGCAATATTTTCTCGGACTGTTCGCCAGGGTAATAAAGAATAGTTTTGAAATACGACCATTCGATCTGGCCCGGGTTGGGTAATTTTTTGACCTTCAATAGTAACTATTCCTTCTGAAGGTAAATCTAACCCCGCTACCATGTTTAATAAGGTTGATTTTCCACAGCCAGAGTGTCCAATTAAGGTAACAAATTCACCTTTTTGTATTTGTAAGTCAATGCCTTTAAGGGCAACATATTGACCGCCTCCGGCTAAATTAAAAACTTTATCAATTTGTTCGACTTCAATTAATGGTTTAGCCATGATATTAACTCCTGATTAATGAACTCTTACACTGATAAATGATAACTGTTGACTGATCACTGATTTCTGTTCTTACTTTCTTTCCCCAGGAACAATTAATTGTTGAATGTAGCCAATTCCTCGGTCTAAAATCAAACCGACTGCACCTATATAAACTACGGCTAAAAGAATGTCACTGATATAGTTTTGTTGGTAAGCATCCCAGATAAAGAAACCAATTCCCACGATACCGGACATCACGATTTCGGCGGCAATAATCGCTAACCAAGCTAAACCTACGGCAATTCTTAATCCGGTGAAAATGTAGGGTAAGGCGGAAGGAAAGAGAATATTTAAGTAATACTCTTTGCGGGATAATTGCAACACCTTAGCAACGTTATTGTAATCATCGGGAATCTGTTTAACCCCTTCTTTGGTATTAATTAAAATCGGCCAAACCGAGGTAATAAAAATCACGAAAATCGCGGCGGGTTGGTTTTGTTGGAAGGCAACTAAGGCAATGGGAACCCAGGCCAAAGGAGCCACCATTCTTAAAAACTGAAATAGGGGATCTAATGCTTTATCTAAAATCGGATTTGTTCCTACTAAAACTCCGACACTAATCCCAACAATTGCAGCAATTGAATAGCCTTGAGCCACCCGTCCCAAACTGGCTAAAGTTTGCCAAAATAAGCCTTTATCTAATCCTCCCCGATCATAAAAAGGATACATTAATAAAATTCGGGTTTGTTCATTGGTTACTACACTTAATGGCCCTGGTAAACGGGTAATTCCTGATAAGGAGAAAAGTTGCCAAACGATTAAAAAACCCAAAGTTCCCATAACGGGAAGAATAATATTTTGTGAGTTCTTTTTCCAATATTCACCCAAATTCTCAACAAAGCTATTTCCGTTGCTTCTTCTTTTCGTGGCGCTTGTCATTTTTTTTAAACTCCTTGATTAGTTATTTGTAACTCAAAGGAAAGGAAAAGATAATCCTCAATTTTTTTCTGAGTCTATAATGAAAATGGGGAAGATTTACTTTTTCAGAATTAAGAATTATCTATAATTACTATAGATTAATTCTTAATTACGAATTCATCACTAGACTTTTTTGATCGTTAAACTTTGAAGATAGGCTTCTGGATTTGCTGGATCAAAAGTAATTCCATCAAAGAACTTTTCTACCCCTCTTGATGTTGAAGTGGGAATATCAGCAGTAAACCCGGCTTCTGTAGCAGCTTCTCGCCAAATATCCTCACGGTTGACCTTATCAATAATGGTTTTTACTTGGGCAATATCTTGAATTTGACCCTGGTGAAAACCCCAACGGAGAGTTTCAGTTAAAAACCATAAATCATGACTCTTATAGGGATAGGAAACACTACCAATGGGATCTTTCCAATATAACGGCCCTTTATTAAAGTCTTGAATCGGCGGTTTTCCATCTCCCATCTGATAGTTTCCTTGGAAGGGAGGAGTCAAAACTGCTTCAGGAACATTAAAATAATTCCGTCCAGAAACTATCGTGACTAATTCGGCTCGATTTTCCGGTTTGTCACACCATTGTTGGGCTTCCATTATCCCTTTTAATAGGGCTTTTGTTGCCTTGGGATGTTTGTCAACCCAGTCGGCACGAATGGCTAAATATTCTTCAGGATGAAACGGCCAAACTTCGGTCGTTAAACAAGACATGAAACCGATGTTATCAGTAACAATTCGATAGGGCCACGGGTCGCCCGTACTAAAGGCATCCATCGTTCCATTTCTCATTCCCTGCACCGTTTCGGCGGGAGGAACTGCAATTAAATCAATATCAACATCTGGGTCTATTCCGCCAGAGGCTAACCAATAACGAATCCAGAAATCTTGGTTAACATTGGGGAAGGTATAAGCTGCTTTAAATTTACGTCCAGTGGTAGTTGGAAAACTCCGAATATACTCGGCAGCACCTTTAATATCTAAGCCTATTCCTTTCCCTAAATGGGTATTAGAAATAGCAACTCCATTCCCATTTGTATTTAACTGAGCTAGGACATACATGGGGACTTTTTTACCCCCCGTAATAATGCCTTCAGTCAGTAAATGGGGCATGGGCATTTGCCACTGTCCGCCATCAATTCCCCCTCCACTTGAGCCGATAGTGACGTTATCTCTTGCTGAGGCCCAGTTTGCCTGTTTGGATACTTCAACATTGCTCATTCCATACTTAGCAAAAAAGCCTTTTTCTTTAGCAATAATTAATGGGGCAGATTCCACAATGGGAATAAAACCGAGTTTAATTGC
>DATNRE010000019.1:0-4062 GCA_036703685.1 Candidatus Obscuribacterales bacterium | reverse complement strand
CTTCCCCTTCTCCCGGTGCTCCCCCTGCTTCCCATGCTCCCGGTGCTCCCCCCACTCCCCATCTGCCCCGACCTACTCTAACTGTGTTATGCTCAGAAGATTGGAGTGTTGTTGAAGACGAGAGCAGCGTTATAAGCAGGTTCCTAACACCTTTATTTTTGTTTTTCTTTACTTTTTGCTATGGCTACTAAAAACCCGTCCTTTTCTCTTGATGATTTTGCCAAAGCCCTAGATCAACAGAATTATGATTTACACAAAGGGCAAATCGTCAAGGGTCAGGTAGAATCCTATACCAGTGATGGTGCTTACATTGATATTAAAGGAGCTAAATCTCCTGGTTTTATTCCTAAAAAAGAGATTTCAGTTGTAGAAGTTGAGGATATTTCCGAAATTCTCCCCTTAAAAGAGGAACGAGATTTTTTAATTATTAGAGAACAAAATGCCGATGGTCAAATATTACTTTCCATCCGACAATTGGAAATGAAACAAATTTGGGATCAACTCCTCGATGCTCAAAATGGAGGTCAATCTTTACAAGCTAGAGTAACCGGAGTAAATCGCGGAGGAGTGACCGTTGAAGTTCATTCTTTACGAGGATTTATTCCCCGATCGCATCTTTTAGAAAAAGACGACCTAGACTCCTTAGTTGATCAATCCTTAAGTGTTAGTATTTTAGAATTAGATCCCGAACGAAATAAAATTGTTTTATCCCAAAGATTAGCCTCTCAATCCATCGGTTTTAGTCAATTAGAAGTCGGTCAATTGGTGGAAGGAAAAGTTATGGGTGTCAAACCCTTTGGCGTGTTTGTGGATATTGAAGGAGTAACCGGATTAATTCACATTAAAGAAGTTAGTCAGAAATATGTTGACTCTTTACCCACCCTTTTCCCCGTTGGTCAAATTATTAAGGCGATGGTCATTAGTTTAGATGAAGGTCGCCATCGGATTTCCCTCTCTACCCGAATCTTAGAAAATTATCCGGGTGAAGTGGTCGAGAAATTATCAGAAGTGATGGAATCTGCTGAAGCTCGCTCAGAAAGAGCCAGAAAGTTAATTATTCTGTAATTTTAAATTTCCCCCTATTATTATTATTTTAGGGGGATTATTTTTGACAAAGACCGATCCAGCATACCTATATGGTAAAGTCTTTTCTTGCCCTGTTGCCTGTTGCCTGTTCCCTTTTGCCTACTATAATTTTAATTGTCAGAATTATCATGATTCATGTTTTAGGAATTGATGGTGGCGGTTCTAAAACTGTTTGTGTGTTAATGAGTGCCGATGGTAAAATATTAGGATGGGGAAAAGCCGGGCCATCTAATTATCAAACAGTCGGAATTGATACAGCTAAAATCAACATTATTTCAGCCATTAAACAAGCAGTTGATCAGAGTTTTTTAGCCTTAGAAGGATTAGTTCCCATTCAAGGAATTAGTTTAGGATTAGCGGGGGTAGGGCGTGCTGAAGATATTGATTTAATCCGCAATTTAATCCAAGAAATTCAAACTGATCCCGAATTATCTATTAACTGGAAATTAACTCCTAAAAATATTATTATTAATGGTGATAGTCTCATAGCCTTAGTCGGAGGTTTAGGTCACTCCGTCGGTATAGTTGTAATTGCCGGAACAGGTTCCCATATATTCGGAAAAAATCGTCAAGGAATCACAAAAAGAGTCGGCGGTTGGGGTTACATTTTAGGAGATGAAGGCAGTGGTTATGATATTGCAATTCAAGGGTTAAAAGCGGCATTACGTTCCCATGATGGTCGCCTAGAATATACCCATCTAATTCCCCAATTTAAAGACACTTTAAAGTTAAATTCCATTGAAGAATTAATTCCTATTATTTACCGTCAAGGATGGGGGGTAAAGAAAATTGCTAGTTTAGCCCCCCTTGTCGATCAAGTGGCGGCGGAGGGTGATTCGGTAGCTCAAAATATTATTAAAAATGCCGTTAATGAATTAGTATTAGCCACAGAAGTCGCTATTAATGCTCTATTTGAACCGACAGAATCCTTTGAAATTGTAGTAACCGGAGGAGTATGGCAAGGATTAGCTAATTTTCGCCATCAATTTGAAGTTGAAGTTAATGCGATCGCTCCTTTAGCTAATATTATATCTCCTCGTCATGAACCTGCCTATGGTGCAGGATTGTTGGCGTTAGAAAAACTAAGTTAGAATCAAATTTAGACTTATCTAATTTCATTTCCATTAAGTCTTTAAGAGAAAATTTAGTGTAAGGTTCGCGTTACATAATTCTCCTTGGTTGATTTCATCAATTAAATAAATATTTTTAACTCTTACTGTTTCTTCCATTGGGTGATATTTCCTGCTTCTTTCCAAAGTTCTATGATTTTATTTGTGTTGTATTCTGCACTCGGTTGCCACCATAAATCACCTTCTGTAGTTCCACCATCATAACAACCAGTAATTCTGTCATGATATGAACCGAAAGAATGACAAAAACCGTATAATAAATTTCTATTTTTTAATTCACTTTCTGAACCATACCATTTACCAATAGATGCTGGTTCCCACCACCCCATACCATTTTCATCTAACCAACCTAATGCCAAACCACCAAAATAATCATCTATCAATGTAAGTCCTACAATTAAAGCCTCATCACCCGCATCTTTTTTTGATCCATATTGATATCCAGATTTTACTAATTTTTCACCAACATTTTCAGGGAATTTACTGACAGGCTTAACCTCAACAAAAACATTTTCACATTCACCAATCAAAACAAAGTCAGGAATCCAACCATTAAAATCACATGGTTCATATTCCCATTTCCAGTTTAATAAATCGAAAAATGCAGCCCATTTTGCTTCTAATCGAGAACGAAAATTCAAGTTTTTATAGCGAGTAGGAATTGCATTAATTTTGTAATCCATTTTAATTCTCCTTGGGTGATTCCTCGATAAATATAGCAACTCTAAATAAATTGTAAAAAAAATCAGTAAAATTATTAATCCCCAAAAATACCTAGATTCTCGTGTAGGGGCGAGGCGCGCCTCGCCCCTACGATGTGGATGGGATTTTAAACCCTTTATACAACTGATTTAGACTCGCTATATTGACAAATAGTAAAATATTTAATCATCTTGATCATCATCAGATAAAATATATTCATCCTCAAAAACCTCCGACCAAAAAAGGGAAGTCAAATCACATTTAACTTTCCTCATTTCAATTTCAGCATCTTTCACGGCGGCTTGAAAACATTTATCCCAAATTGATTCAATAAAATCCCGATTTAAGCTGGGAACTTCTTCTTGAATATCCCCTATTTCTCGACGAGCGGAACGAATACTCAGAGCCCAGCTATCAGTCCGTTTTTGAGGTTGACATTTCCATTTAATAACATGAAGCATTAAACGAATTAGCTGGCTTTTTAAGGCTCGTCGGTCATTTCTTCCCATCGCTTCAATTAGAGATTCTAAGCCCTCGGTTGCTTCCATAGATTTTCCTTCCTTGAGAAGTGTATGGACTGTTACAGCCGTTTGATAATGAGAACATACTGCTAACCAGTCCCAATCTTGTTTAGTCAGCATTGTTAATTCCTTGATATTACTCTGCGGCAGAATTGACTACTATAAAAACAAACCCCGCACCCATTTAAGTTTGCGAGGTCTATTTTTATTTAATTTGGTGGCGGGGAGGGGATTTGAACTCCTGACCTTCGGGTTATGAGCCCGACGAGCTACCAGACTGCTCTACCCCGCGTCGCTTTTCTTCCTTTTGTATTATAACCATAACCTTCTGGATTTGGCAACCCCTTTTGGAAAATATTTTTTTTGAGCCACAATTGTAGGGTGCGTAAGCCCCGCACACGCACCATTAATCAACCGTCAACTTTAGAGAAACGATAATTCACCGATCACATCTAAACGCTTAAAGTCACTCAGGGTGAGGAATTTTTCCGAGAGGGTTTCCGCGATGGTGGGTGTAATCCAGCCCATTTGTTGCAATAGATGAATCGCCGTGGCATATTTAGCCCGGGTTGACCCATCCATAACTTTAATTGCTAATCCTAACCCTTCGCCTACCCGTCCGA
>DATNRE010000018.1:0-16822 GCA_036703685.1 Candidatus Obscuribacterales bacterium | reverse complement strand
CAAATCAATGCCCATGCTATTGAAACCGGAACCCTAAACCCGGATAATTTAACTCAACTCGTACAGTTTTTTTGGAAACAGCGAGTTACCTTTAATATTGGTTATGTATTATTGGGAACATCCCCAAGAAAATTTTCCAGCGTGGGTAATTATTTTGGAGATAATAGAATTGTTTGGGACAATGTAAATTATGACAATCATGGTAATTACTTGATGCACACTTTTGCAATTAATAGCCAGGGTAAACCCACAAAACTCCTGTTAAAAAGCCAGAAAGATTATTTGTTTGAAAAAGAAGGATGGTATGCGGCGGGAGCCCAATTAGGAAAACCCACCTGGAGTAAAGTATATAACTGGGAAGTTGAACCCTTTCCCCTGTGCATTGCCGCCAGCTATCCTTTATTTGATGATAATAAAAAATTAACGGGAGTCTTGGGTGTAGAAATGCGATTATCCCAAGTGAGTGATTTTTTACAACAATTGAAAGTCAGTCCTTCCGGCCAAACTTTTATTATGGAACGGAATGGATTACTCATTGGTAGTTCCAGTGCTGAAGAACCTTTTCTGATCAAATCAGGACAAAAACCCCAAAGATTAAAAGCCATAGATAGTCAACAACCTTTAATTAAAGCCACCGCCAACTATTTAGAATCAGAGGTTAAAAATCTTGAAACTATTGAAACCACTCAGAATCTGAATTTTTCTTGGAATAATGATCAACAATTTGTGGAAATTACTCCTTGGCGAGATCCTTTGGGTTTAGATTGGTTAGTGGTTGTGGTGGTTCCAGAATCAGATTTTATGGCAGAAATTCAGGCCAATACTCGGACTACAATTTTGCTGTGTTTCGGGGCATTAATATTAGCAACTGTATCAGGAATTTACACCACTCGTCGGATTACTCAACCGATTTTACGCCTGAGTGCTGCATCGAAAACCATTGCGAAAGAAGCTAGACAGGGGTTTAAAGGGGACTTAGATCAACCGAGGGTGGAAGAACCTAAAATCAAAGAATTAGGAGTCTTAGCCCATGCTTTTAATCAAATGACTCAACAGTTACAAGATGCTTTTGTTACCTTAGATCAGGCAAATAAAGTCTTAGAAAAACGGGTAGAAGAACGGACAATTGAACTGCAAACAGCTAAGGAAAAAGCGGATACAGCCAATCAAGCAAAAAGTGAATTTTTGGCGAATATGAGCCACGAATTACGCACTCCCTTAAATGGGATTTTGGGCTATGCTCAAATTTTACAACAATTGGAACCTTTGACGGATAAAGGACAAAAAGGGGTAGAAATTATTCAACAATGTGGATATCATTTATTAACCCTAATTAATGATGTTTTAGATTTATCTAAAATTGAAGCTCGTAAAATGGAACTATACCCTTCTGATTTTCATTTTCCCGCATTTTTAGAAGGAGTATCCGAAATTTGTAATATTAAAGCCGAGCAGAAAAAAATCAAGTTTTATTATCGACCCCAAGAAGGTCTTCCCGTTGGGATTAAAGCCGATGAAAAACGTCTAAGACAAGTCTTAATTAATTTATTAGGAAATGCGATTAAATTTACGGATAAAGGCAGTGTAACCTTTTCAATTCAAGCTAGATTTATCCCAGAAACTTCTATGTATCGCCTAAACTTTCAAATTAAAGATACGGGAGTAGGGATGAAATCAGAACAAGTTTCTCGAATTTTTCTCCCCTTTGAACAAGTCGGAGAAACTAAAAAAAATACAGAAGGAACGGGGTTAGGGTTAGCCATTAGTCAACAAATTGTTTCCTTAATGGGAAGTAAACTTCAGGTACAAAGTCAGGAGGGAGAAGGGAGTATTTTCTGGTTTGATGTGGAATTACCCGAAGCCAAAGAATGGGCAAATACCTCTCGAAATATTCAAAAAGGAACGGTGACTGGGTATCAAGGGGAACAAAAAACTATTTTAATAGTAGATGATAATTGGGCAAATCGTTCTGTCATTGTCAATTTATTAGAACCCATTGGATTTCGAGTGCTAGAAGCGAATAATGGTCAAGAAGGATTACAGCAAGCGATCGCCATTTTGCCTAATTTAATGATTACGGATTTGATCATGCCTCTGATGGATGGGTTTACATTAATTAATCTGTTACGTCAATCGCCAAAACTCAAAGATATTCCAGTAATTGCCTCCTCTGCGAGTGTATTTGATAGTGATCAACACCGCAGTTTAAATGCGGGGGCTAATGCGTTTTTACCTAAACCGATTTCAGCCGATTTATTACTGAATTTATTGCAAGTTCACCTCCAACTAGAATGGATTTATCTAACCTCTGATACTCCAGTAGAAACCGTAAAACAATCGGTAGATTTTCCGGCAGAAAATCCTAAAATTCCGGTTGAAATTTTATCAAGATTATATGAATTAGCTCAAGAAGGAGATGCAGATGCTATAATAGAGCAAGCCACCTTATTTGAAAATAATCATCCGATTTATTCTACCTTTACTCAGCAAGTGATTCAGCTTACGGAAAACTTTCAACTCAAAAAGCTGCGAGAATTGTTGAATGAAACCCTCAGTCAATATTAAACCCTTAATTTTTCCCATAAAATTAAAATAAAATTCCTTACTTTTATCTATGCAAAACCTTGGTTTTATCCTGATTGTTGATGACAACCCCACTAATTTAGCCGTTTTATCCCAAACTCTAAAAAGTGCAGGATTTGCTGTGCGAGTCGCAGAAGATGGAGAAAGTGCTTTAGAATTAGTCAAACGGAAACAACCTGCCCTAATTTTATTAGATATACAAATGCCTGGGATAGATGGGTTTGAAACTTGTGAAAAATTAAAAGCTGATCCCAAAACCAAAGAAATTCCCATTATTTTTTTAACAGCTTTAACAAATACTGAAAATAAAGTCAAAGGACTTTCTTTAGGCGCCGTTGATTATATTGCTAAACCCTTTGAAAAGGAGGAGGTTTTAGCTCGGGTTCGTGTACATTTAGAACTCAAACATTTGACGGAAACCCTAGAACAACGGGTGGCAGAAAGGACGGCAATTTTAGAAAAAACCCAAGTTCAATTGGTGCAACAAGAAAAACTTTCAAGTCTCGGACAATTAGTCACAGGAATTGCCCATGAAATGAATAATCCGATTAGTTGTATTGTTAATAATATTCCTCCGGCGCAGGAATATGTAATGGACATTAATCATATTTTTAATTTGTGTCAAACCTATTATGATCAACTACCTAAACCCCTACAAGATGCGATTATTTCAACGGATTTAGATTTTATTTTAACGGATTTAAACGATCTGTTTAATTCTATGAAATTAAGCACCGATCGAATTAAAGATATTTCAAGTTCTTTAAGGAATTTTGCCCGCTCTGATGCGTCCACTAAAGTTTTTTTTGATATTCATGATGGCATTGATAGCACCCTCTTAATTTTGAGTCATCGCTTTAAACCCCTAGGGGAAAAAATGGCGATTCAATTACTTAAAGAATATGGGGATTTACCGCCTATTTATTGTTATCCCGGTCAATTAAATCAAGTGTTTATGAATCTTTTAGCTAATGCTATTGATGCCTTAGAAGAAGCGAGTAACCAGGGACTCTTTAACCCTCGGATTCCCCTAATTAAAATTCAAACGACCCAACCCGAACCTCAATCGGTTTTAATTAAAATTTCTGATAATGGAATTGGCATGACCCCGGAAATTAGTCAGCGAATTTTTGAACCTTTATTTACAACTAAACCCCTAGGTCAGGGAACAGGATTAGGATTACTGATTGTCAATCAAATTATTGAAAAACACCAGGGTAAGCTTAACCTACATTCCACCCCAGGAGAGGGAACAAAACTAGAAATCCTACTTCCGTTGCATGGGCAATAAGCAATATACTTGCTATAAAATATTAGTCGCTACCCATTGGAATTCAGAATTTCTGGTGCAGTAGATAGGGTTTCTGAGGCAGTTTTCATCGATTCAAATTCCGCAGGACTCCAAAGATGAGGAAATCGACAATGATGAGCAATTAATAAAGCCCAAAGTTTGTTACCAACAATCACAGGAACAACTAAATTAGCCCGAACATAAATACTGCGCAAAAAGTTTTGATGACAGGGATGAATCGGTGCTGTTTCAATATCTGTAATCGCGCTAATTCTTCCCTGTTGATAAAGTTGAGCATATTCCTGATTAAAACAATCATCTGCACCCGTAGAACCATAGATTGAGAAGATTGCTTGACTCAAAGATTCAAAGGTAACTTGTCCTTTCCATTGATTATAAAAATAATATAAAATCACCCGATCACATTGCAGTTGAGTTCTGAGTTGATCAATTTGTTTTTGGATTAAGGTATCTCGTCCCATGTTCGTTTTCAACCGCAGTGCAAACCGTTGTAAACCGGAATCGCTGGAAGTCGGTTGATTTTCCCAGTCATTAATATTATTGAATTCCTTAGAATTGGGGTAAGAACTCATCTGAAGCTAATCAAATCATATTTCACCTGCATATTTTATCACCAATTTGTCAGATTAGGGCGATGAATCGGGAATAATTAATTAAACTTAAACTTTTCTTTGGATTTCAAGTTTATGCTGACAATTGAACAACAACAAGAATTATTGAGCTTGTTAATTGAGTTAACGACAATATTTTTAACTCAGATTTTAACCGCAATTCTGATTTTATTTTTAGGTTTATGGGGGGCAAAATTTATCCGAGAGTTGAGTCAAAATCTGATGATTAAGGCTCAATTAGAACCGACCCTGATTCGATTTTTTGTCAATTTAATTTATATTGCTACTATTACCTTTGTAGTCTTAACAGCCCTGGGAAAACTAGGACTTAAAACCACCTCATTTGTGGCTATTCTAGGGGCGGCTGGGTTAGCTATTGGTTTGGCATTGCAGGGATCTTTATCTAATTTTGCTTCGGGGGTATTTATGATTTTTTTCCGCCCGTTTAAAGTCCATGATTATATTGAAGGAGGAGGAGTGGAAGGAATGGTTGAGGAAATCCAAATTTTTACGACCCTATTAAAAACACCTGACAATAAAACTATTATTATTCCTAATAGTAAGCTATACGGAGATAAGATCGTAAATCACTCGATTCAAGCGATTCGCCGAGTTGATATTAAATTGAATTTCAGTTATAATACTAATCTCGATCAAGTTAGGGAAATTTTTGAGACTTTGGTTCAAGCTGAACCCCGCATTTTATTAGAACCGATACCGGATATGGAAATTCAAGAAATAGCCGCGGGTGGGATTAAAACTTTATTAACGGTTTGGGTGGTGAATGCTGACTATGTTCGGGTACGTTCTGATCTGAATCAAAGTCTGAAACAGAGCTTAGATGGGGCGGAAATTCAGTTGGTTTGATCCCTTTGTTGTTCACTTGCGATCGGCAAAATTAGAATTATTTGTGCTATAACTACTCATAAGAGTTAGGCAAACTAAAAATATGGCATCCGACTTAGATCGTGGAATCATGAAATTTAAAGGGGCGGACAGTCCCACGGCAATTATTATTTCTTCTGTGCTGGTTTTAGGAGGTATCGGCGTTCTGGTTTGGTGGGCACTGCAAACGGCCTATTCTCTGTCTTGATCAGAAACTACAACGGATATTGATATTAATAAGTCAATCTCCATTAATATTTTAACAACTGGGTTTCTTGCAAAAATCCGGTTTTTTTTACTTCTAACTGTTGAAAACGGGCTATATTAAGATCAATAGGTGCGATTAGTCTCCGTCGCAAGTCTAGCTAAGGAAAGCAAAATAGTATGTTTGAAATTAAACAAGGGTTATTTCAGTTTGAATTTATGGATAATCACGGGATTTTAGGGGTTTCCCTAGAAGCCGAATTTGACGATATCCGCAAACGCTATATGCAGATCGCCCGTCGTTTGCATCCTGATACCTGTCCCTTTGAAAACCCCCAAGATCGGGAGTTAGCCAAGCAATTATTAGCTAAATTAGTCAGTCCAGCCTACAATCAGTTTTCTAAGGAAGCAGAACGTAAGGAATATACACTGCTATTAAAAACCATTGGCGATCGCATTGTAAAAGAACAGCATACCCTCAAACCCCAAACCGAATCCGCTCAAAAACTTCTGCAAGCCTCCGATTATCAAAATGCCTATGAAAGTGCAATCAAAGCGTTAGCAAAAAATCAATATGAATCCCCGGAAAAGGTCTTAGAAGTTACGGGGGAGATGAGTGAGTTAAACCTAGTTTATTTACTGCGTAAAAATCAAAAAGGTGCCGCCCCCCCATCGGCTAAAGTCCCCGAAACAACTCCCACCCCCCACTCAGGAACACCCAAAAAAGATTCCTTTGTCGAACAAGCCTGTCACCGTGCCGAACAGTTAATGGCGAGTCAAAACTATATCCAAGCGGCTTCAGAATTAAAAGACGCCATTAAACGGCAACCGGATAATAGTCATTGTCATGGTTTATTAGGGTTAGTTTATTTAAAACAAAATCAACCGAAACTAGCGACTCCCCATATTAATCGAGCCCTACAACTTGATCCGAAACAACCCCAAGCCCTAGAAGCGAAAAAAGAACTAGAAAAATCCACAACCCCCGCCGGGACAAAATCTAAAACCGCTCAACAAACGGCTAAAAAATCCGATAAATCCTCCGGGGGCGGGTTATTTGGGGGGCTATTTGGCGGCAAGAAAAAATAGAAAGGATCGCGGTCAGGGGCATCGAATCAAAAAGTATTAAAGTAGTGAGGCGTTCACGCCTCAGAGTCCTAAAGGACTTACTACAATATTAGAGTCCTAAAGGACTTACTACGATTAATTAAGGACTGACCATCAGGGTTAAGACTTCATCTCCGATGCCTTTTAATTTATGGAATTCTTGGCTGATAATTTCCTCGGGAGGCAGATAGTTAGCCACTTCTGTAGAGACTAAAATACTATTGGGATGGGCAACTTCCTGTAACCGAGCCGCCATATTCACCGCCGGGCCAATGGCCGTATAATCAGAACGTTCCTGAGATCCGAACATCCCCACAACCGCCGTCCCGATATGAATGCCGCACCGGAAACGCACGGGGCCAACCCCATTTTCTCCGACAATTCCCTGTTCTCGCCAGTGTTGATTTAATTTATCGAGCGATCGCAACATTTGCCGCGCCGAGTTTACCGCCTGTTCCACCTGTTTTTGAGCCGATAATTCCTCCGGGGCACCATATAAAGCCATCACCGCATCCCCGACAAACTTATCTACTGTACCCCCATTCGCAAAAATCACCCGGGTCATCTCCGCTAAATACTCATTTAACACCACCGCAATTCCCTGGGATTGTAACTGATTCGACATTTGGGTAAATCCGACAATATCACTAAATAAAATCGTGACTAACCGAGGTTCGGGACTGAGATCCAAGGATAATTCCCCGGTCGCGGCTTTTTTAACCATAGTTTCAGGTAAAAATCGCTTCAAAACTGACTCTGTTAAATATCGATTTAGTTCAGAAATGCGCCTTTCATTCTCTTTTAAAGACTGTAAGTTTCTAACTTCTGCTAACAATTCCCGATCATTAAAGGGTTTTGATAAATAGGCATCGGCCCCCCGTTCTACCCCTTCTAAACGGGTATCTTCATCGGCTTTAGCCGTTAATAAAATCGTCGGGGTTCCCTTCAACTCCGGGTTATTCCGAATTAACCGAATTAAATCTAACCCCGAAACTAAAGGCATCATTAAATCCGTAATAATCACTTCCGGGTGATATTTTAGGGCAATTTCAAACCCTTCTACCCCGTTACAAGCCACGACCACATTATAACCCGATTGACGCATAATTTTCGAGACATAACGGCGCAAATCCGGGTTATCATCCACTACTAAAACCAAATTTGTCAAGGGAATATTTTCCGGTAAATTCATATTCTCCTGGCTGCCGTCCTCTGGATCAAAACTATCCCCATCAGTCACATCCACATCAATATCGGCAAACTCCACCGATGCCCTACTAGCATTTAATTCAGCCTGAATTTCTAATACTTGTTCCCCCGGTAAATGGGAGGTTCCCTGTTGTAACCAAACCGTAAAAGTTGTGCCTCTCCCATACACCGACTCCACGGAAATTTGACCCTTGTGCAGTTCCACTAATTCCTTAACTAAAGCTAACCCTAAACCCGAGCCTTCATAGGAACGATTTGCCGATCCTTCCGCTTGTCGAAACCGTTCAAATAAATAGGGAATTTGTTCCGGTTTAATCCCAATTCCCGTATCTGTCACCTGCAACCGACAATGATTGCCCATGGGTTCCACCCGCAGAGTAATTGTTCCTCCGGCGGGGGTAAACTTCATGGCATTAGACAATAAATTATAGATAATTTTATCAAACCGTTCTAAATCTAAATACAACAACGGACAATGGTTTAAATCCGTTTCTAAATAAATTTCTTTCTTCTGACAATAGGGTTGAAAAGACTCAACGGTGCTATGACAAAAAGCAATCAAATCACAGGGACGAAAACTGGGCTGCATTCGTCCAGCATCAAATCGTTGTAAATCCAATAATTGATTCACTAACCGTAACAGTCGTCGAGAATTTCTTAAGGCAATTTTGGCTTGTTCCTGGGGTAAATCCTGCTGTTGATTAATCGCCGATTCTAACGGCCCAATCATTAGGGTTAAAGGAGTACGAAACTCATGGGAAATATTCTGGAAAAATTCCGTTTTTACCCGGTCAGCTTCTAACAAGCGTTCCGCCTGTTGTCGAGTTTTTTGATATAAACGGGCCTGTTGCACCGCCAGAGCCGCCTGTACGGCCACCACTTCCACTAAATTAATTTCCGACTCCTGCCATTTACGAGTCCGATTATTTTGCCGTAGGGAAATACTGCCAATAATCTGACCTTCGGACTGCAAAGGCACTAACATTAGGGCTTTAGAAGCAGAACGGAGGGGTAATTCCGCAATCTTACATTCCGGTTGCAGATCTAAGTCTTCAATAATAACCGGTTTGCGGCTGCGTAAAAGTTTTTGTAAGACTGGATTTTCTCGAATTGGAACCGCCGACTGGGGTAGGGTTTCTAGGGACGGTTTGGGGGTAGGAGTAGTCGCTTCCGATGACCATTCATCACTGACCATCGAAGCCTGGCGAGTTCCATCATATAACCCCACACATTGCACATATTCATCATCCCTTGTCCAGAGGGATAGGGCACAGCCATCCACCTGTAGGGCTTCTCCCAATTGTTGGGTAATGGCGGCAAAAATCGTCCGGGGATCGAGACTCGAACGAATAGCCGAGGTAATGGTATTAACTAGGGCTTCCCGTTTTGCCAGTTCCCGCACCTGTTCATAGGCCCGGGCTTGGGAGAGGGCCAGGGCCGCTTGGTCGGAAACCGTAATCACTAACTGTACTTCGTGGTCGAGCCAGATATGGGGTTCTTGGCAGTGATGCAGGGCTAAAACCGCCATTAAGTCCAGTTTGTAGAATAGGGGAACCACTAAACTTGACCGAATTTGAGTTTGATCATAGGCCTGTTGACGTTCCGTGACCGATAAGATCCGTTCATCGGTATCCACATCCTGAATTACTTCAACGTCGGTGGTTTCCCAGACTAATAATTGCAGCAGATCCTGGGAAGGTTTGGCACTCTCCGGGGTTCCTGTTACCTCTGAGCGTCCAGACTGATACATAAACCATTCATCCACCATTTGCCGATCTTGAAAGGGTCGGAGCAGGCAATAGCGGGCCTCAAACATTTGGCCAACGGTTTCTACGATCCGTTGCAGCATTTCCCGGTAGTTGGGGGCGGAGCGAATGGTATTGGTAACGGCGTAGAGGAGGGATTCTTGTTGCAGGGCGCGCCGTAATTCTTCGGTACGGGATTTGAGAACTCCATGGGTTTCTAAGGCCTGTTTAACGATGGCTTTGAGTTCGTCCGCGTCCCAAGGTTTGGTGACGTATTTAAAAACTTTACCGGAGTTAATGGCTTCGACTAAATCTTCGACGTCGGTGTAGCCGGTGAGGATAATTCTAATAATATCGGGATATTGGGCCGCGGTTAAACTCAAGAATTCTGTCCCGCTCATTTGCGGCATTCTCTGATCAGAAATAATCACCGCCACGTCGGTCTCGGACGCTAAAATATCTAGCGCCTCTGGCCCACCATCTGCTCGCAACACCCGGTATTCCCGATGAAAGGTGCGATACAGCAAATCTAGGTTATCGGGTTCATCATCGACAACCAAGATCGTCGGCTTAGATTTTTTCTGGGAACTCATGCACCGAATCTCCTGCTGCAATGGATGTAGGGGGCTATGATCGGTAAGATCGATAAACTGGGTGTTAACTCGGAGCCCCTATCTAATACGGGTTAAACCACAATCAGGGTATTGATGCACAATATTTATTGTACCTTGATACTTCTGGGCGCGGAATTCCCTTATTCTTTCAGAAAGTATAAAACTGTAACGATGATCCTAAAAAGGGAGATCGGAATTAATATTGCACCATCGATATACTGTGAATCAATTGTTTTACACTTCGAGATCTAACAGATTCTTCTTGAGTTACGGAAATGGCACGGGTTCAAAAAATCTCTCTGGACAGGAAAACTCCCTACCAATGGAGAGTTCTGTGGATTTTTCCAGTTTACAGGTTCGGCCCGCAACTTCTGCGGACTTAACGGGATTAACGGATGTTTTGGCTGAGAGTTTTCATTCCCGGGAAGGACTTTTCGGCTGGATTTATCCGATTTTACGGTTGGGCATTTATGAGGATTCACGCTATCGTTTATTGACAAATCCAGACCAGTATTTGTGTTTAGTGGCGGTGATCCCAGGGGTTAGGTATCCTAAACCCTATATTTTAGGAACAATAGAAATTGGTTTGCGATCGCGTTATCCCTGGCAATTATCTTTAACCTCTCGCTATTTGTATATTTCTAATTTAGCAGTCCATCCCCAATATCGCCAGATGGGGGTTGCCCAAAAGTTACTCACCAGTTGTGAACAAACCGCCCACTCTTGGGGATTTTCTAATCTTTATCTTCATGTGTTAGAAAATAATCATCAAGCCCGAAGTCTATATTACAAAATGGGTTATCGATTAATTGAAATTGATTCGGGTTGGGATTCCGCATTATTAGGACAACCTCGGCGTTTATTTCTACAAAAAAAAATAGTGATTAATCCCTAGAGGGATTGATTTATTCCCTATTTAATGCTCCCTATTCTACTGATTCTGATAGGGATAATAATTCCGAAACTGTTACCAACCGATAGCCGCGTTTTTGTAATTCAGGAATGATAATTTTTAACGCTTCTATGGTTTCCGAACGATTTCCCCCACCGTCGTGCATTAAAACAATATCCCCTGGACGGGCTTGATTTAACACCCGATCTGCTAATACGGCGGCTGTGGGTTTTTGATAATCTTTGGTGTCAATAGACCACATAATAACGGCATAGTTTTTACTGCGGGCATAGTCGGCAACGCCATTATCTAAAATTCCCCCAGGAGGACGAAATAACCGAGTTTTTAACCCCGTGATTAACTGTAATTTTGCCGATGTATTTTCAATTTCAGCTTTGGCTTTTTGCGGTTCCATTTTGGGATACAAATGTGACCAAGTATGATTTCCCACGGCATGACCTGCTTCAACAACTTGTTTGATAATCTCAGGATATAATAGTAAATTTTGACCTAAAATAAAGAATGTTGCTTTAGCGTTAAACTCTCTTAAAACTGTTAAAACCTTTGGGGTTTCTAGCCAGGGGCCATCATCAAAGGTTAAGGCAATAACTTTTTCCTGATTTCGAGGAGAAACATGATGAACTATTTTGCCTTTGTAGGATTCAGGAATTAAAGAATTATAGGGTTTTTGGGGTTTGTTTAAATCCGGTGGGAGAAAGGGTTTTCGCGGAATAAATAGCTCGGGGTTTTCTAAGGGGGGAATTGTCGGATCTTCCATCCCATTTTCAGCAAAATTAATCGGTTTTGTGATCACCGAATTTTCAGCTTGCAGCCCAACAATAGGCAAGGATACAGCCACTTGTCCATGATTAAAACTCAATATAAAGATTCCACTAACACCACGGAGTAGAATCTGGGAAAATCTTTTAAAATTTGGGGAACCTATCATTGATTTTTCGGGTCGGGATCATCTAATTATAAATTACAAGACTTTCCCTCGCCTTCCCGTCAATCTTAACTAAATACGAGAATGTTCTTGATCGGAAACAATCTCGGCTTTATTCGGTGTGAGTGCGATCGCAAATACAAATGATACTAACGGCCCGACAATAAAAATGGCTAATTCTAATCCGGTCATAGTCTACCCCCTGTGGGTTGCGGTATGAATTTACCCCCTCGAATGCAGAGTTAATTTTTAGTCTGATTTCTAACTAATCTGGGCTAAAAACCCGCTTTAGCATCAGAGAACGTCTTGATAATACCCTTGATATTCTCTAATATACTCTAATCACCCTCATGCAGTATCGATTGAGCTTCGGAACGGTCTTAATTTCACTTAATCTTTAAATTCAGATCATAAATCTTTGCAAAGCCTATACTTTACTTTTGACATCCGCCCCGCCGTCAACGGACGGGGATTCCATCTATTTAAGCAGATCAAATATTTTTTTTAGGTCAATCCAGTGGGATAGAATAGATGATGGCATAATATTTGTGACGGTTTGAGTCGTTTTGAGGGGTCAATCGCCCATACAGCAAGTATGGACTAAAGTTTATCCCAAACAAATGACTCGGTTGTTGAAAAATAGCTTACAATCTATAGAGAAGTGTTTTGCATCAATAATGATCAAACTGCGTTTAAAGAGATTCGGAAAAAAGCGGCAAGCTAGTTACCGCATTGTGGCGATGAGTAGTTTGTCTCGCCGAGATGGTCGTCCCCTGGAAGAACTGGGCTTCTACAATCCCAGAACCGACGAAGTTCGATTGGATAAGGCTGGCATTGTCCGTCGCCTACAGCAAGGGGCACAACCGACTGATACTGTGCGTGACATCCTGAGAAAAGAAAATGTTTTTGAATTACTCAAGTCTGGAGTCCAACCCGAAGCAACTGTCGCAGAACCCGCAGTCTAGTCCCAGTTATGACGAACTGGTGCGGTTTTTAGTCAAGCCGTTTCTGGCATTTCCAGAATCCATTAAGGTCGATTGTGAACGTTTTTCTGGCTTACGCAGAACTTGGATTCGGTTAGCTGTAGAAGCCGAAGATAAGGGACGGGTTTATGGTCGCGGTGGACGTAATATTCAAGCGATTCGGATGGTTTTAACGGCTCTGGCAACGTCCTCGGGTGAAACGGTTTATCTGGATATCTATAACAATGGTGAATCCGATGAACCCCCTAGTCCTAGGGAACCCAGGGAGAGTTTTAATCAGCGTTCCCCGGGTCAGTATTCAGAGCAGACTCGTCCAGTCCGTGCAGCCCCTTCTAAGCCTCGTTTGAATCGAAGATACGAGGAATGAAGGGATTTTAATTCTGTCCTTGGCGGTGAAGCTCTAACCATTGCTAAAGACCGGTTAAGTCTTTGAAGTAGTTTTCCCCTGTTGGGCAAAATTGGGTTTAACCCACCCTGAAAATTTTGCCCAACATCTTCCCGTAGGAATGGGTAATGGGTAATAGGTAATGGGTAATTTATTTTTCAATTTTTGATAAAAGTAATCATATTTTGTAATATCTAATGACTGAGCGATTCAACCTTCAGTTACCGAGTATGGAAAGTGCCATGGCGCTTTCTGGCTATCAAGAAGATAATCTGAAAATTCTCTCTCAACAAACGGGCGCTCAATTGGTCATGCGAGGACAGGAGTTGCTCATCAGTGGAACCGCCAGTCAGATTCAATTATGTCAAAAATTAGTAGAGTCTTTAAATGAATTGTGGAAAGACGGAAAACCGATTAGTTCTGTAGATATTCTAACGGCGCGTCATGCCATTAATACCCATCAAGAGGATGTTTTTAAAGATATTCAGCGTGATGTTTTGGCGAAAACCCGGCGAGGAATGGAAATTCGGGCAAAAACCTTTCGTCAGCGTCAATATATTCAGGCGATGCGTAACAATGATTTAGTCTTTTGTATTGGCCCGGCGGGAACCGGAAAAACCTATTTAGCCGCAATTTTAGCCTTACAAGCCCTATTATCAGATCAATATGAACGGTTAATTTTGACTCGTCCGGCGGTGGAAGCGGGGGAAAGATTAGGATTTTTACCCGGGGATTTACAACAAAAAGTTAATCCCTATTTACGACCATTATATGATGCCCTTTATGAGTTAATTGACCCAGAAAAAACCTCAAATTTAATGGAACGGGGAGTTATTGAAGTCGCTCCTATTGCCTATATGCGGGGTCGAACATTAAATAATTCTTTTATTATTTTAGATGAGGCCCAAAATACGACCCCGGGTCAAATGAAAATGGTATTAACTCGCTTAGGGTTTGGTTCTCGGATGGTGGTTACTGGAGATATTACCCAAACGGATTTATTACCGAATCAAACATCGGGGTTAACGATGGCATTAAGAATATTAAAAAATGTGGAGGGAATTGCCTTTTGTGAATTTTCCCAAGCAGATGTGGTGCGTCATTCCTTAGTCCAGCGCATTGTGGCGGCCTACGAAAAACATGAAAAGCCACAGTAAATATTCACCTCAGAAAGATTTAGGCTTAAGTTCCCAAAATTCTAGTAAAATTAAGTCTTAAAAACTAATTAAATTGGGAAACTGGAAGCATGAGTAATCTTAAATCGTTTTTAGAAGATTGTGAAAGTTTAGGAACCTTACGGTTAATTGTTACCAGTAGTTCGGCGGTTTTAGAAGCCCGGGGAAAGATTGAAAAGCTATTTTATGCAGAATTACCCAAGGGAAAATATGCAAATATGCACACCGAGGGCTTTGAATTTCATCTGAATATGGATCATATTAAACAGGTGAAATTTGAAACCGGAGAAGCCAAACGGGGCAATTTTACCACCTACGCCATTCGGTTCCTAAATGAACAAAATGAAGTCGCTTTAAGTGCTTTTTTACAGTGGGGAAAACCCGGAGAATATGAGCCGGGACAGGTGGAAAATTGGCAGGGTTTAAAAGAACAATATGGGGAAGTTTGGGAACCGATGCCTTTGGAAAGTTTATAGGATTAATCATCTAAATTTTGCGACGTTTGAAAACAGTTATAAATTTGGGCGAGGTTTTCTCGCCCCTGCAAATTAGCTTTCCCTATAATTTTAAGAAACATGAAAAAATTAATTTTGATTATGGGTTTAATTTTGGGTTTAATAGTAGGAGAAACCCAAGCTCAAGCGGGACAGTTAGCAGACCGTTTGTCCGCGTTTCCTAACTGGAATCATAAACCCATGGTGCAAGCGGTCAAGGAAGATTTATACTATCCTGAGTGGATGGAAGGGGAATGGGATGTGACCAGTACATTAGTTGATCAAGTGGCTCCCCTCGCGCCTAAAATTAATACTCCTGGGTTTAAAAATAGTTCTGAATCTCTCAATCAACCGATTCAGTTTCAGGTGAGATTTAAACGGCTGGAATCCTTACCTAAGTTACAGATTTTTCCCCTAACTTTATTTTTTCCCCAACTGGGTTCAGACTCAGAAAATAATGATAAAACCTCTCTTAAGATAGTGGGCGATCGCGCTTTTAATAGCTTTAATATTGGTAAGGCGACCTTGGGAGAAAATGGGATTTTATCGGTTAAGATTGATCCGACGAATCCTAATCGTCAAATGACCGCTTTACCGGGAAATGTAGAACTGGTTTCAACCGTAACCGGGCGGAGTAGTGAAACTCCCAGTCAAGATCGGTTTATTGCCACGGAAATCAGTCAGCAATTGTTTGAAAGTTCCGCTCAAATTTATTTGAATGAAGTCGAAACCACTACAGCTTATCAAGTAGAATCGGAAGTGGGATCGATTGTTGCAGATCAGGTAACGGCGGTTTATTTATCCCCTAAAGATCCTAATTTCTTTGAGGCAAGTGGTCATCCGGTGGCGTTATATCGATATCAACTTAAGTTAGTTAAGAGGTAGGGAAATATGAAATTTAAAGTGGGTTGTCAATTAGAGTATGAAGTCAGGGACTATAGTACATTTATTTTTAATATTAATGTTGCTAAAACCCGCAATCAACGGATATTAGAAGAATCTCTAAAATTAGATCCTAATGTCTATTATGAGGAATATTTTAACCCGGTTTTAGGTAATCGTTATCTGCGGATTAATGTATCATCGGGAAGATTTTGCCTATCCTATCAAGCCCTTGTTGATGTGATTTATGAAGAAACTAATCCCACAACAATTAATGAAGTTCCGATTGCTCAACTTCCCCTAGAAATCCTACAATATATTTATCCCAGCCGCTATTGTCAATCTGACCGATTAATGCGGTTAGCTCAATCGGAATTTGGCTATTTAGTCCCCGATTATTCCCGAATTACGGCAATTTGTAATTGGATTTATGATAATGTTATTTATTTATCAGGGAGTAGTGATCAACATACTTCAGCTTTCGATACGGTAACTGAACGGGCGGGGGTTTGTCGAGATTTTGCCCATTTAGGAATTGCCTTTTGTCGAGCTTTAAATATTCCGGCTCGGTTTTCCTCGGGTTATGCTTATAAACTGCAACCGCCGGATTTTCATGCTTATTTTGAAGCCTATTTGGGCGATCGCTGGTATTTATTTGATGCAACCCGTCTAGCACCCCGCAATGGATTAATTAAAATAGGGACGGGACGAGATGCGGCGGATACGGCTTTTGCTACGATTTTTGGAGATGTGGAAATGACACAAATGAATGTGTATGTTGAGTGTTTAGAAACA
>DATNRE010000017.1:0-3189 GCA_036703685.1 Candidatus Obscuribacterales bacterium | reverse complement strand
GTTGATAAAATTGGCTCATCAATTTAGCCGTAGATTGATCATCAACTGACCATAATGTTGCTAGGGTACTCCGCGCACCCGCACGCACAGCTATTCCTGCTAAACCCAACGTGGCTCGTTTGTCACCTGCCGCCGTTTGACAAGCACTTAATACTAACAATTCGAGGGCTGTAGAATTATTAGTATCTCGCAAGCGCAGTAAATGATCAAATTCTTTGGCTTTTAAAAGGGTTTCCCAAGTTAAAATAAAGGTTTGATCTTGATTAGATGAAAATTGACCATGAGTAGCTAAATGAACAACGGAAAAAGGATTAGATTCTATTTTATTTTTTAGATCAATTTCTGTAAAACTTTGGTTCAGAAGTTGCTGACTTCGACGAATTTCGGACTTAATTTCTTGTAATTCTAGCTTAACGTTTCCTAAAGGGGTAAACTTTTTATCTGCAATTTGACGTTCTTCGCTGACACCACCGATTAAAGCATATAATTCTCTCTTAGATAACCGTTGGGGTTTAACCAATTGTAAACCAGGAGCGATCGCAATAGCATATTTTTGGATTAAATACTGTTGCTTTTTCTCATCATACAGTACAGACATGGGAAGATTTCGTAGAGAACCATCTAAAATAAATACTAATGTCTTGATTTGCTTTTTCTCTAATTCAGTTTCTAAGGGTTTAATTAACCAACGATATACTGCTTGAGATAGCTTTTTAACATCATTCGTCCGGTCTGGTTCTCTTAAATATTGCTGTAATTGTTTGAGATGACTTTCAACTTCAGTTTCGGGTTTGTAGGTGGTAAAATGATAAAATTCATTGTCGGTTGGTAATTTAAGGATAATTTCTAAACGGTTGGATAAAATAATCGGATAAATTACGGCTGCGGTGGAATCGATTTTATCAACAATTTCGTCAATTTGTTGGGGTCTAGCTTCTAAACAAGCTTCTCGGAAAAAGTTCTCTAATTCGCTTAATTGAAGAGCTTCAATGACATCACGAGCTTGTTTTAAATTGTTTTGACTAACGGGAATGTTCTTTTCAGTTTGTAAGAGTAAATCAACGAATTGACGATAAACGGGCTCAACATTATCTCGAAAGGAAAATTGAATATCTGGATTTAATGTAACTAAATCACTGCGTAACAATTTAAGGATATTTATAGCTTCATTATAACATATCATTGCGCTTTTGATATCCCCTTGAATTTTCAGCAAATAGCCTAATTGCCAATACCACAAATAAGCAATATCTTCAGCTTTAATTTGTTGAGCTAATATAAGTGCATTTTGGGTGAGTTTTTGGGCTTGCTCAATATCATTATTTTTAAGATATATTCCGGCTAATGTACCTATTGCATAGGTTTCTAATCGTTGATTACCAATATTTTTAGCCTGTTGAATAGCCTCAGTAAGAGATTGAGCGATTTCTAGCCAAGAGGGTATATCTGTAGCGGTAAATTGTTTTAAGCAAGCAAGATTATGAGCCAAATTAATTTGAGCATAAATAGAATTTTGTGCGGGAGATACCTTAGTTAAATTTAACTTAATTTCCCAATATAATTTCCGTGCATCTGCCCATTTTTGCAATTTTAATAAACTATTTAATTGATTAATTTTTGCTTGCGTTTGTGTCATGATATCAGGGGAAATTAGAGCAGATTTTTCGTAAAATTGAATAGCCTTATTATAGTAATTTAAAGTATTATCATTAATATAGTATTGAGGACAAGATAAGGGTGTAATTGTTTCTATGCTCGTGGTGTATTCAGGGATTTGCGCTCTGTTACCTAATGCTTTTTGAGTATTTCCTAAACTCAGTAACGTTGCACTAACTTCGGTAGGAGATTGTAAATATTCAGCAATTTCTTGACTTTTTTCTAAAACGATTAAAGCAGTTTCTAAATCACCGACTAATTGTAAAACATTCCCAAGGCTCCGCAGGGCGATCGCTTTCATAATAGAATCAGGTTGGGTTTGTAAGTTATCTTCAACTTGTTCTAAAGTTGATTTGGCTTGACGGTACATTCCCAAGGTTTGCTGTGCTTGAGCACTATTAATTTGGGTACGAATTTTAGCAATAGGATCATCAATACCCTCGTAAATATTAGCAGCTTGTTTCCAACTTCTTAACGCTTGTTCCGATGAACCCATTTCTAATTCTAACTGACCTTTAATTTCTAAACTTTGCGCTAAAATGAGTGGAGATTGAGGAAATTCTGGATGAGTTAATAAATTGAGACTTTCAGTAATATAAGAATAGGCGGTTTCTAATTGTCCGAGTTTCTGTAACACTAAGGAAAGATTGCTTAAAGCGATCGCTTGTCCCTGTTTATTCCCTTGAATTTTAAAATTATGAATTGCTTGTTGTAAAATCGTTACGGCTTCAGAAAAATCTCCGGCTTGATAACGTTCTTGACTTTGTTCAACTAATACTTGAGGATCGGATAGTTTGGGAGTAGACTGAGGAAAAGCCGGAAATAACATCAAACCCCACGCGATAAAAAATCCCGTCAACAAACCTAGAATAATTTTTTTAATCCGAACAACTCTGAGTCTTTTTACCATTTTTTTGACCTGGGAGTAAATTACAGGGCGTGTTATTTTTTCAAACAAGACTCAGGAATTGGGTAAAAATTATTTATTGTAGTGGTAGGTTTAGAAGCCACTAATACGACTTGATTTTTATTATTAATAATCCAACCTGTAGCTTCCACAAGGGGATGATGCTCAAGGGGTTGTGAAGTCATATTTTGTCTATTTTCGGGTTGATCTAAGGGATTATCTGTTACCCAATCAACGGATATAATATTATTAGTATGGAGGGGTTCTGTCGGTAAGGTGGGTAAACCGCCACGTCCGGTAACAGTAAAAGAATTGCCTCTAGTCGCGGGACAACCTCTAGCAATCAATTGTGTCGGATCAAGAACATGAACGGGTAATTCAACTAATCCCGAACTGGGGTCAACATCGGGTGTGTTAACGGTTATAATTCCTTCGAGTTGAGGGCCTCCCTGTTGGGAAATAGCCGTGATGTCGCTTGTCGGTAATTGTCGAGGGTCGAGAGCATCAGCTTCTTCATTTTTTAAGGATGCTTGTAATTGTGCTCTGGTGCGAGGAGTTGCTCCAAAAATTGTGGCTGCATTGATAGCAATTTGACCACCTCTATTTTGTTCAGCATTCGCGGTAAT
>DATNRE010000016.1:0-4094 GCA_036703685.1 Candidatus Obscuribacterales bacterium | reverse complement strand
AATGGTAACACTAAAAATTGACAATATTTCTGGAGGAACTTTATCTAAAAGCCAATCATTTTCTAGTCGCTCCAAGCGACAAAGTCCATCCTTTGGTAGCAAATTTGTTTTCACTATTAAAAATAAAGTTATTATATCTTCTTCTGGGTCTTCGTGTAAATCTAAGCATAGTTCTTGTATACTTTCATTAAATATTTCCTTGATTTTTAAAAGGCTTTCATCCAGTAATGAAATCAGGATTTTATTTTCTTTTAAAAACTCAATAACAGATTTTGGGTTTTCAATACTAAAATTTTTTAAGCTATTTTCAATTTGTTTTTTTAAGCGAAGTTCAACATCCTTATCCCTTACTTTTTGATAGTCGAAAGAATAAGCAGGTATTTTTTCACCCTTATAGTTGCTAATTTTCAACCATACAGCTTTGTCAGGAGCATCTGTATTTCCAGGGTTTCTATCAGTATTTATTTTTTTTTGACTGATAATGCGATCAAACTTATCTTTATAGCAACTATACTCTTTAATACTACTATCTGTTTTCATGTCCTTCTCCAAGATAAAACTATTAAAAAACTCAATCTTTTCGTTTTTTTCTTCTTCTTGTATTATTGACAATCTTTATATCTCTCCTCTCAAGAAATAAACCATCAACTTAAGAAATAAAATAGGGAATACCCGCCTTTTCAATTACAGAAAGCAAAGATTTTTTTTGCTCCTGCGCTTTTTTGACTTGCTCCTCTAATTCTTTTAAGTCTGATTCATCTAAAGCTATAAAGAACTCTTTCTCCCCAGATTTATCTAAATAATTCAGTTTTAATAAATGAATTATTAATGTACCTTCTACACTATCACTCAATTCCTCCTTAAAAATTGGCCTTACATCTGTTATAATTTTAGCTTTCAAATATAAACGCTCGTATTCAGATAATAGAATTCGCGCTTTAGATGTAGAGCCAAGAGTGCCTTCTAAAAGATTTAGAGCTTTGAATATAAGTTCTTTTAATTGTTGTTGCTGTTCAAAAGATAAATCTTCCAAGTCAGTAATAATAGATTCGCTCAAGTCTTCAGACAATTTATCATTGTCGTATTGAGTATATTCACGAAGATCATATATAGAAGCTAAAGCAAGTATAATTTGATATACATTTTGAGGATCTATTTCTGGAACAATCTTAGAAACTTCAGTAGCTATCTCTTTATTTTTTAAAGATGGTTTTGATTCAGCTACTGCTTTTAAAACAGATTCTACTACTTTCTTATCAAGTGTAGCAATTAGTTGTAGACCTGGAATATATCGATCAGGGATTTGCAATACAGCCATTTCAAACCTACTTTCTCTAATACCTAAAGAATAATTATACATCTTTAAACATTTTTTTGTTTAAAGTTCAGCTAAACATATAGCGATAAGCATGGATCAGACGACTGCTATAACTAAAATCCAAGGCGAATACTATCCGTCCCGCTAATACCCCAACAGAACTTATCTGCGTAGACAGATATGGTTAACGGCCATCAGTAATAGTTATTGATGGCCGCGTTATTAGTGGGAAAAATTCAGGAAAAACAGAACAAACCTAACTGTATTGCTGACCCGAATTCTTTTCCGGTTCTAAGTTGAATAGGGTTTGTAGGGTTTGCATGGCGCGACGTCGGGCTTCTATATCCTGTTGGGCGCGCAGTTGTACCATGGGGTCATGGAGAATTTTATTGACAATTCCCCGGGTCAGGGCTTCAATCACTTCTTGATGTTTGTCAGCGAATTCTGAACCCAGACGGGATAGGGCTTTTTCTAATTCCTGTTCTCGAATTGTTTCAATTTTATCGCGTAAACAATTAATCACCGGAACCGTTTCCAAACTGCGCCACCAGACCTCAAATGCTTGGACTTCTTCTTCTAATAAAACTTCGGCTTCCTGGGCCATTTGACGACGACTTTCATGGTTTTGGGCTACAACTGCTTTTAAATCATCCACATTATAGGCTTGAACATTAGCCAATTCTGTGACATCGGTAGCGATATTTCGAGGGACAGAAATATCCACTAACATTAGGGGTTGAGATGGGGTTAAAATCGTTTCTAATTTAGCTCGGTCTATAATGGGTTCGGTTGCCGAGGTACTGGTAAATACAATATCAGAATTTGCCATTACAGACATCATTTCCGACATGGTATAAATCCGTAAATCAGCATCGGGAAATTGATTGGCTAATTCTTTCGCCCGTCCCAATGTCCGATTTAAAATAGAAATTTGGTTCGCACCTTTCGAGATTAAATGCTGAACCAATAGGCGAGACATTTTGCCTGCACCTAAAATGGCAACTCGATAATTACTTAAGTTCTGGACTTTCATCTGCACTAATTCGACCGCAGCCGAACTAATAGAAACCGCACCTGTACCTATACTGGTCTCGGTTCTGACCCGTTTTCCGGCGGTTAAGGCTTGGGTAAATAAACGGTTGAGAATGCGACTAATCCCTTTATGTTGTTGACCTAATTTATGGGTTTGTTTAACCTGGGATAAAATTTGTCCCTCCCCTAAAACTAGGCTATCTAACCCGGCGGCGACTCGCATTAAGTGCATGATGGCATCATCATGAATCAGGGTAAATAAATGGGGACGTAATTGGTTTAAAGGTAATTTACTTTTTTCTGATAAAAATTGGGTAACTTCCCGAATTCCGGGTTGAGTTTCTGTTGCTACTAAATAAATTTCTAAACGGTTACAGGTGCTAAGAATCGCAACTTCTTCGAGATGGGGATAACTTAATAAATGAGCGATCGCAGCCTCTAATTGAGGTTCGGGAATACTCAATTTTTCACGCACCTCAACGGGGGCAGTCTTGTGACTTAGACCGACAACAGCAATATTCATACAACAGTTGTTATAAATATGGTTTCAAAAATCAGTAATCAGTAATCAGTAATCAGTAAATCGCTAATAGTTTTCAAGTGTTAGTTAAAAAACCCAAAACCAAAAACTGATGACTGATTACTGATGCTTAAATTTTAGTGCAACTGAATATTTTTGGGTTGGCCAAACATATGAACAGTATCGACAAAACGAGCAGTTTTAGACAGAGAAGAAATAACTAAGCTTTGAGTCCGAGCACCACCACTAAAGAAGCGCACCCCTTCCATCAAAGTCCCGGGTGTAATTCCACAGGCTGCAAATAGCACGGTTTCACCGGAGGCTAATTCATGGGCATCATAGACCTTATCCGGGTCATTAATTCCCATTTCTTTGAGGCGATTCAGATTCCCTTCTCTGCTTTCCCCAATTAATCCGGTTTTCACCACTTCGGGATCATAGATTAACTGACCTTGGAAGTGACCGCCCAAAGCCCGCATGGCAGCAGCAGAAATCACCCCTTCTGGTGCGGCCCCAATGCCCATCAGTGCGTGAATATTGGTTCCTGAAAAGGCACAGGAAATGGCAGCCGAAACGTCTCCATCACTGATCAAACGCACCCGCGCCCCGGCGGCCCGAATTTCATTGATCAGGTCTTTGTGGCGGGGACGATCCATGACCACCACCACTAAGTCCTCAATGGAGCGGTTCATGCAGTCGGAAAGAATTTTCAGGTTTTCGGTGGCGGATTTGTTAATATCAACGTGATTCTTCGCCACCGCCGGGGCTGCTAATTTCTTCATGTAGAAATCAGGAGCCGCAAATAGACCACCTTTCTCGGAAATTGCTAAGACAGCCATGGAGCCATTTTGACCATAGGCGACTAAGTTAGTTCCTTCGCAGGGGTCAACGGCGATATCAATTTCCAGCAGTTCGTCGGGGTTACAGAATTTAGCTGCATCTTCCTGGGTACAGATCCCCACTTCCTCACCGATATAAAGCATGGGGGCTTCGTCTCTTTCCCCTTCCCCAATTACGATCCGACCTCTCATGTGAATTTGGTTCATGCGTTTACGCATGGCTTCCACGGCCACATGGTCGGCTTCATTTTTGTCGCCTTTCCCCATTAAACGAGCCGATGCGATCGCCGCTTGCTCGACGACTTCAATAATCTCTAACCCAATAACATTATCCACAGAATTATTTCCTCCCAAGAACTGAGATTGCCGAATTATTAGACACTCC
>DATNRE010000015.1:0-7434 GCA_036703685.1 Candidatus Obscuribacterales bacterium | reverse complement strand
CGGTGTGGAAGTTACAACCGGGCAAAACAGCTATAAAGCCCAGTTTGTGATTGTCGCCATGCCCCCCTATCTCAGTGGTCGGATTCACTATGATCCGCCTTTACCGGCCACCCGTCAACAGCTTACCCAACGGTTTCCCATGGGAACCCTAGCCAAAATCCTGATTTCCTACGAGTCTCCCTTTTGGCGGGAAAAAGGACTCGCGGGTGTGGGGATGGGTAACAGCCAGTGGATTGAACTCTTTGCCGATAGCTCCGATCCGCGCAGTGTTAAAGGAGTGATTGCTACTTTTGTAATGGGCGATCGCTATCATCGCTGGCAGGTTTTAAATGAGCCTGAACGTCGTTCGGCTATTTTATCGGATCTGGTGGCTTATTTGGGGGAGCAGGCCCTACTGCCCACCAGCTTCGATGTTCTGGACTGGCCCGCTAATCCCTGGGTCGGGGGGGGATATGCCGCCTTTATGCCACCCGGTGTCTGGACAAATTTCGGGGACGCCATTGCCACCCCGGTCGGGCGAATTCATTGGGCTGGAACAGAGATCGCCGAGCGTTGGCCTGGTTTTTTTGATGGGGCGGTGCGGACGGGTGAAGCGGCGGCGGCGGCGGTTATCGGTAGTCTTTCCGGGGAGTAACCAGCACCAATTATTAATCAAAAAGAGGGTGCTGTTTTTTGCCTAACTCAATCTGATCTACGAATTCAGAAATCCTGAATTTTTGGCTAAATTAGAGGGTAGAAGTAGGGTGACAACTGCTATAGTCTGGACAGTTAATCGCAGCTTCAGATAGGGCAATAGTTGGTTGTACCGGACATTTGAGGTGATAGTCCCCGGTAAAGAATATACAATCAGTACAGGGGATTTGGTGCATTTGTTTGGCTTGTTTCACCGTATCCCGCAGAGCAGCAACAATACTCCAAGTCATCAAAATCAATAATCCCCAAGCCAAAACAAAGCAAGTCGGGACTAAAAAGGGTTGAATACTTTGAATTAGGGTTCGTAGCAATTCTAACACAATTATCCTCTCGTTTGTTATTTTAGATTTGATTTTAACCCAGATATTACTATGGGTCATCAGTTAATCAAGGGAGTTCATATTTTTTAACATATTACCGATTTACGTTAGCTTCTGAAGTTCACGGTAAGTATTAATATTGATTAAAAGTTTTGTTGTTAGTCTGGAAACAGGATGTCTAGGCGATCGCACTTTATTCCTGATCCTGATTTAATAAAATCTGCTATAATAATATTGGGTAAACTGTTATAAAAAATGAAACTATGCAAGCATTTGAAGTCATGGGAACAGTGGATGAAAAAGGGCAATTAATTTTAGATCATAACCTTGATATTAATACATCGAGTCGGGTGAAAGTGATTGTTTTAGTTTCTCCGCAGGATGAATTAGAATTTGATCCTGATGATACCCCTGTGGAAGAAATAAAAGCCAGTTTAAGACGAGCATTACACGAAATGAAAACAGGACAAAGAATTCCTTTAGAAAAAATGTGGGAGGGGATAGATGCAGAATAATTCATCCTTCGTTAACATTGATTTAACACCTGAGTACAAACGAAATTTAAGAGATTTAGCGAAAAAATACCGAAATATTCGTTCTGATACTCAGTCTGTTATTATAGAACTGCAAAAAGGAAATTTTATTGGCGATCGCTTACAAGGATTTGGGATCAATTATTTTATTTACAAGCTGAGAGTTAAAAATAGTAATATTCAAATTCCCAAGATAAAGAATTATTTTGGACATATTCTCTAATTCTTTCTAAAGATTCGTCATTTCTAATAATATAATCATAATAATTACGTTGCCAAACTGGATTTTTAGGTGTATTACGAATAATATTAATTTTCTTCGTTGTTGCCGATTTAAAACCTGCTATTAATGACGATAAAGATTTAGGTTTCATTGATATTTGTTGCTGTGATGATTGAATTTCCTGTAGGGGCGAACAGCCGTTCACCCCTACACCATTACAGATTAATTAGGTGCTTTAACCCATCCATTAGAAATAGCTTCTTGTTCCGTGCAAAACCATTTTTCACCATATTCAGGACTAATTACCGTAGATTCATAATCTTCCATTCCTGAAACATGATAATATTTTTTCCCACTATTTTGAGATATGTTGCCTTTGATTTCACAACCTGGTTTGATTACTGATTGAACTATTGGTGGAGAACTACTAGAAATAAAATTTTGTGTGATAATGGCAAAAAATCCCATTCCCATTAACCCAATAAGTTTAGTAAATAAATTATTATTTTTATTTTGATTAGTATTTGTTTTTTTAGATAAAGATTTAATTTTAACGCCTTGAATCGTAGCAGAATTAGCTTTTAACTTACCATTATCTTCAATCTTTAATTCATAGATAATTGTATCTCCTATTTTGGGGCGACGACTTTGTTTAGGAATAGCACTTATATGAATAAAAACTTCTTTTCTATTGGTTTCTGATTTAATAAAACCAAAACCTTGATCATCTTTCCATTTAACTAAAACACCTTTATGGGTTTGACCTTTCATCAGGATTACCAAAATACAAATTTTTGCAATTTTACTTTAACCTATTTCCTGATCCCATTACAATAACCTGTAGGGGTCAACGGCCGTTGAACCCTACCCAACCATTAAGCCCTAAAATCAGACCAATTAAACCATTACAGGAGAACACCCTAACCCATGCTACAAGCCTATCATCAACACCCCGAAGAACTATTTTTATGAGGTATATAAAATCAACTTTCCTATTGTCTCATCAACGCCTGAAAACCAGCTTGTACAAAATGTTGATCAAAAGTTAAAGCTTGAGTAACTTGATTTTCTTGCATGACTACAAAAGAAAGACAGTCAACTAAACCCCAAGATTTGTCTTGATGTTTTTTATATAAACTTAATGCTTTATCAAATAAATCAGTATTTAAACGGATCACTTCAACGTCATCAGACACTAAAAATTTTTCCATTAGTTCAACTGCTTCATTTTTATAATTACTTGATAAATTGTTTCCAACTTCTAAAAAAATTGCATCAGTTGTTATTAAAGGATGATTCTGATATTGTTTGGCAAACTGTAAAGCTTTTTGATGATATTGATCTCGTTTATTAATTAAAGCAATTATAAACAGAGTATCAACAAAAATTTTAGTCCTCACTTACATCTCTCCCTAAACGAATAGCAACTTGAACAGAGAAATCTTCAGGAGCATCAATAGAAATTTCCTGTAATTGAGACATTAAACTAGGCTTTTTAACAGGTTTGTCTGAACTACTTAATTGTTCAATCATGGCATAAACTTCATTAAGTTGTTCTTCTGTTAAATTTTCTAATTTTTCTTGAATTATTTGTTTTGTAACCATAGTCACCTACCTAAAATAAACATTTTATTCTTGATCATAATCTATAAATCATCCTTTCTTGAAAATTCGTTTACCAGTAACTCCCGTAAACTTCCCATTACAATACAATAACTAGAATCTAAGGTATTACAGGAGAACACCCCAACCCATGCTACAAGCCTATCGTCAACACGCCGAAGAACGCGCCCAACTGGGAATTCCGGCCCTTCCTCTGAGCGCCGAACAAACCGCCGAACTCTGCGAACTCTTGAAAAACCCGCCGGAGGAGGAGAAAGAATTCTTGATGACATTGCTTCGAGACCGCATTCCCCCCGGTGTGGATGAAGCCGCATACGTCAAAGCCGCCTTTTTAACCGCGATCGCTAAAAACGAAATCACCAGCCCCCTAATTTCCCATCAAGGCGCCGTTTCCCTTTTAGGGACAATGGTGGGCGGGTATAACGTCCAGTCCCTCATTGACCTGCTTAAAGCACCGGATGAGAATATTGCCGCCGCCGCCGCTACCGCCCTCAGCAAAACCCTGTTAGTCTTCGACTCCTTTAATGATGTCTTGCATTTATCAGAGATTAACCCCTTTGCTAAACAAGTGATTGATGCTTGGGCGGAAGCGGACTGGTTTATCGGACGTCCAAAACTGCCTAAAAGCATTACCGTGACTGTCTTTAAAGTCCCAGGGGAAACCAACACCGATGACCTTTCCCCCGCCCCCCACGCCACCACCCGCCCCGATATTCCCTTACACGCCCTAGCGATGTTAGAAAGTCGGATGCCCGGAGGCTTAGAAACCCTAGCAGAACTGAAGAAAAAGGGGCATCCTGTCGCCTATCTCGGAGATGTTGTGGGTACGGGTTCCTCTCGGAAATCGGCGATTAACTCCGTGTTGTGGCATATTGGTAATGATATTCCCTACGTTCCTAATAAACGGTCTGGGGGCTATATTCTCGGGGGAAAAATTGCCCCAATTTTCTTTAATACGGCCGAAGACTCGGGCGCTTTACCGATTGAATGTGATGTCAGTAAACTGAATACCGGGGATGTGATTACTATTTATCCCTACAACGGTGAAATTACGAATGAAGCCGGAGAGGTGATTTCCACCTTTACCCTCAAACCCGATACGATTTTAGATGAAGTCCGGGCCGGGGGTCGGATTCCGTTATTAATTGGTCGCAGCTTAACGGATAAAACCCGCGCCGCCTTGGGACTTGCACCCAGCACCCTATTTGTCCGTCCCTCCCTACCGGAAGACACCGGAAAAGGCTTTACCCTCGCCCAGAAAATGGTCGGAAAAGCCTGCGGGTTGCCCGGAGTCCGTCCAGGGACATCCTGCGAACCGTTGATGACCACCATAGGTTCCCAGGATACCACCGGCCCGATGACCCGGGATGAGTTAAAAGAACTCGCCTGTCTCGGATTTTCCGCCGATTTGGTGATGCAGAGTTTCTGTCACACCGCGGCATACCCCAAGCCCGTTGACATCAAAACCCATCAACAATTACCCGATTTCTTCTCCACTCGGGGCGGTGTGGCCCTGCGTCCGGGGGATGGGATTATTCACTCTTGGTTAAACCGGATGTTGTTACCCGATACGGTGGGAACCGGGGGCGACTCCCACACCCGTTTTCCCCTGGGGATTTCTTTCCCTGCGGGTTCGGGGTTGGTAGCCTTTGCCGCAGCACTCGGGGTGATGCCCTTGGATATGCCGGAATCGGTGTTAGTCCGATTTAAAGGAGAATTACAACCGGGTGTTACCCTGCGGGATATTGTCAACGCCATTCCATTTGTTGCCATGCAGCAAGGCAAATTAACGACGGAGAAGGCAAACAAGAAAAATGTTTTCAATGGTCGGATTATGGAAATGGAAGGCTTGCCGGATTTAAAGGTGGAACAAGCCTTTGAATTAACCGATGCAACGGCCGAACGTTCCTGTGCGGGGTCTACGATTAAGCTCAGTCAAGAAACCATTGCCGAGTATTTGCGTTCTAATGTTGCCCTCATGACTAATATGGTGGCCCGGGGTTATCAAGACGCCAGAACCATGATGCGACGGGTGGCTAAAATGGAACAATGGTTAGCCAATCCGGTGTTAATGGCAGCCGATGAAGATGCGGAATATGCTGATATTATTGAAGTGGATTTGAACCAGATCAAAGAACCGATTGTGGCGGCTCCGAATGACCCCGATAATATTAAGTTAATGTCCGAATGTGCCGGAGACAAAATTGATGAGGTGTTCATCGGTTCTTGTATGACCAATATCGGGCATTATCGGGCGGCGGCGAAGATATTAGAAGGGGCAGCGAAAACGAATGTTCGTCTGTGGATTTGTCCTCCAACTCGCATGGATGAAAAGCAATTGCGGGATGAAGGAATTTATGAGGTTTTTGATGCGGTTGGGGCGAGAACGGAGATGCCCGGATGTTCTCTTTGTATGGGAAATCAAGCCCGAGTTGAAGATGGGGTAACGGTGTTTTCAACGTCTACTCGTAATTTTAATAACCGCATGGGTAAGGATGCGCGAGTCTATTTAGGTTCGGCGGAATTGGCGGCGGTTTGTGCGTTGTTAGGACGCATTCCAACGGTTGAAGAATATCGGGAAATTGTCACCCAAAAAGTTGATCCTTTTGCGGCGGATTTATACCGTTATTTGAACTTTGATCAAATTGCTGGATTTGAAGATGAAGGTCGGGTCATTCCGTTAGAAGAAATGCCAAAAATTGAGGATATTTTGGGTATTCCAGCGTTGACCTAACCCCCCTAACCCCCCTTCCCTGCCAGGGAAGGGGGGAATTGTTTTATATACTGGTGGTATAATCATAAGTAATACTCTTACTCCCCTCTCCTTGCAGGAGAGGGGTTGGGGGAGAGGTCAAACAAGCGATCGCACACAATATAAAATTTCAATGCTATAAAACATATCAAGATGGAACGGAAAAATATTATTGTCGGACAAAAGATAACATCTGAAAAATACGAACGTTCTAAACAACTGCGTCGGGAAATGACTCCAGAAGAAAAAATCCTTTGGGAACAGTTAAGAAGAAATAACTTAAATGGATTACACTTTCGTCGTCAGCAAATTATAGACGGTTTTATTGTTGCTTTTTACTGCCATCAAGCTCAATTAGTCGTAGAAGTAGATGGGACAATTCATAATCAACAGGTTGAATCAGATCAGGAACGGGATGCTATTTTAGCTGCTAGAGGATTAAAAATATTGAGAATTAAAAATCAAGAGATTAGACAAAATTTACAGGGGGTTTTACAAAATATTATAGGTTTTTTATAACTTCTTACAAAAAAAGTAAAAATAATTAAAACAATAGGGAGTTAAAACCATGTCTAATTTACAAGAAATCGAAAAAAAATCAAACAATTACCGAATCATGAAATTCATCATTTAATTGAAGAAATTGAAAGTATGGGAAGAAGTGAAAAACGGAAATTAAAAAGTTGTTTAATTGTTTATAAAAAAATTCTGGTAATGAGAAAAAACAGATATTCTTTAGGAACAGGATTTTTCCTCCTTGCTATAAGATAAAAACTCTATTATAATGAGTCTATATAAATTAAGTGAGAGGCAAAGATGATTTATCGTGAACAAGTACAAAAGAAAATTATATATACGTTGTCAATTCTGGAGGTTTCTATAAAACATAGAGGGCTAGTTAATCTTTATGATCAAAACATCTTTGCTGAAACATTCATTGCAAAAATATTAAATATAGTTTTTGATTATAATTTGGTTAATTTAAACCATCAAGAAAGAGGTAAAACGGGTATTGATTTAGGAGATTGGACAAGAAAAATTGCTTTTCAGGTTACATCAACAAAGGATTCTCGCAAAATAAAAGAAACAATCAATAAATTTATTAATCATGAACAATATATTTATTTTAATCATCTAAAATTTTTTATTTTAAATCAAAAGCAAAAAAGCTATTCTTCTAAAATCGAGACAGAAGGTAAATTTAACTTTAACCCTAACGTTGATATAATTGATATTCAAGATGTTATTAAAATGGTTGATTCGTTACCTATAGAAAAAATGGAGCAAATC
>DATNRE010000014.1:0-4399 GCA_036703685.1 Candidatus Obscuribacterales bacterium | reverse complement strand
AGACGAAAATGAACAAGCAGATTTTAAGAAAAAAGCTAAATTATTTGTGCGAAATTATGAGTTTATGGTACAAATTCGCCATTTCCGTAATCCCTATTGGGAAAGTTTAAAAACCTTTCTGAAGTTACTTGTTAATAAACTCCCTAGCCTGAATGATGCTGATTTATCTAAAGGGATTTTAGAAAGTATTGATATGGAGAGTTACCGAGTAGAAAGCCAAACAACCCTAGCTATTCAGCTTGAAGGAAGTGTAGAAATTGCACCCCCGCCACCGGATACCAGTGGGAGCAAATATGATCCTAATATTGATAGACTCAGTAATATTATTCAAGATTTTAATAACCGCTTTGGGAATATTGATTGGATAGACAAAGACCAAGTGCGACAATTCTTATTTGAAGACTTACCCCAAGAAATTAGTCAGGATGAAGAATATCAAAACGCTAAACAATATTCCGACCGTCAAAATGCTAAAATTACCTTTGATAAAAAGTTAGTCGATAAGTTTCAAGACTTTATCTTCGACCATAAAGAAGCCTATCGCAAGTTTACGAATGATCCTGATTTTAAAGCCTGGTTGAGTGAGACACTGTTTAAGATGGACTATGACAAGAAGACAGCTTAAACAGGACTTACGCACCCAACCCAAGAAACCGGGTTTCTCAGTCTCTCCTTGCTTAATGCTCAATTCTGCGTTTTAACCGTTCTCCTAATCGGAGAATTTGGCACGCTAAAATTGCCGCCCCAAAACCATTATCAATATTCACCACTCCTACCCCCGTGGCGCAGGAATTCAACATGGTTAATAGGGGGGCTAACCCATTAAAACTCGCTCCATAACCCACGCTGGTAGGCACCGCAATCACCGGACAATCGGCTAAACCTCCCACCACCGTCGGTAAGGCGCCTTCCATCCCCGCCACCACAATTAACACATCCGCATCGGCAATCATCGGCCAATTACTCAGTAACCGATGAATTCCGGCCACTCCCACATCCGATAACCGTTTAACATTAAAACCCGATAGGGTAGCGGTGACGGCGGCTTCCTCAGCCACGGGTAAATCGGCCGTTCCGGCCGTTAAAATGGTGATGATTCCTGTAGAATTAGCTGGAGGAATTTCATCCGGGTGAATGGCACAAATTTTAGCGGTTTCGTAATACTTTAAATCGGGGATTTGGGTTTGTAATTCTCGATAAACATGGGGTTCAATTCGAGTTGCCATAACTACGGGATTTCGCTGACGCATCACCTCGATAATCCTAATCATTTGTTCCGGGGTTTTATTCAATCCCCAAATCACTTCAGGAAATCCGGTTCTTAATTTCCGATGGTGGTCAATGTGGGCAAAATTTCCGACGGGTTCAAAATCAAAGTATTTGATTTTATCTAGGGCATCATTCGGGCTAATTTCACCGGATGCAACGGATTCAAGTAACTGTTGTAAGGCTTCAGGATTCATCAGGATTTAAACAAATTATTCAGCAATTTTGAGTTCATACAAATTCCAAAATCCTCCCCCCAAGGGTGTATATTCCACACCTTCCACCCGATCTCGGATAGCTTCAAAGCCAAGGGGATTAACCAGATATAATAGGGGCAGTTCCTCGGAAATAATTTTCTGCGCTTTTCCATAGAGTTCTTTACGTTTTTTCGGATCAAATTCCTGGGAAGCCTTCACAAATAAATCATCTATTTGTTGTTCCCAATCGGAAACTTGCCAATCAGTAATTCCGGTTTCTCCCGGTTGCGGCCCTTGATTAAAGGTGTGTAACCGTCCATTCACTGACCAAATATTATAACCGCCGTGGGGTTCAATTCCTCCGCCAGTAAATCCTCCTAAATAGGCATCCCAATTCCGAGAACTAGAAAGACGTTCGACTAAGGTATTAAAACTCAGAAATAATAAATCAACTTGAATCCCTATTTTATCCAGATCTTGGTTAATTTGGGTAGCCATTTGTTCCCTAATTTTTTTCCCCGCACTGGCTAAAAGGGTAAAGCGAACCTGATTACCTTCACTATCGAGTAATTGTCCTTCATTATTATACTTAAACCCCGCATCAGTTAGCATTTGTCTCGCTTTTTCAGGATTATAGGTATAGGTTTTTAATCCTTCTTCTGGGGATAAATAAAAGGGGCTTTGGACTGGAATCGGGGAATGTTGGAGTTCTCCTAATCCTAAATAAAAATTATTTTTCATCGCCTCCCGATTAATAGCATAATAAACCGCCTGTCGAAAGGCTTTATTATTAAACCATTTAGACTTAATTGGATCAACAAAGGGTTTTCCTTGGGGATTTTTTCCCCGATTCATATTTAATGACATAAAAACCGTTCCCATCTCAGGGCCGGAATTATAAATAGTGTATTTCCCTCGTTTTTCTTCTGGCTTTAATAGGGGAAAGGTTTCCGGTTGCAGGGTTAAAGTATCTAGGGAACCGGAACGAAATTCTAATAATTGAGTATCGGTACTTTCAATAATTTGCCAGACAATTTGTTCAATATAGGGTTGGGGATTTCCCTGGTCATCTTTGCGCCAATAATAGGGATTTCTTTCTAAAATTACCCGTTGATAAGGAGTATAACTTTTAATCCGATATTGACCATTTCCCACAATATCTTGGGGGTTGGTATCGGTTCCCCAGGTGGTTAAAAATTTGGGGTTTCCCTCACTATCGGTTTCGGTAATTGAGTCTTTTAAAATATGGGCGGGTAAAATACTTAATCCGGCTACATATTGCAAAAAGGGTGCAAAGGGTTCGGAAACGGCAAACTCCACCCGGCGATTATCTAATTTTTTGACTGTGGGAAAGCTGCGACTTTTTCCTACTCGTAAAATATCTTTAAAACTCGTAGGAATTTTATCGTTTAAATAAATATCGTTATAGGTGAAAATAATATCATCCACGGTTAAGGGCTTGCCATCTGACCACTTCAACCCATCTTTTAAAGTAATAATAATTTTTTGTTTATCATCAGAAATTTCCCAAGATTCAGCTAACCCCGATTTGGGCATTAATTCCCCGGTCACGGGGTCGTCTTGAATTAACGGGTCATACAAATAACCAAAGACCGTATAGGCCGATTGACTCAGGGGCGGATTAAAGGTGGCTGGGCCGCTGGGGGTGGCGACCACCAACCGAGATGGAATTTGCGATTGGGCGGTACTACAGGCGCTCAGAATTAAGGCTAAGAGGATAAATAAAGTCTTTTGGAACCAATGGGTTTTGAATAAAATCATGTTGGATTAATTCATATATGGCTATTTTTAATTATAAAACATCTTTTTGTAATTGAAATTCCAACGATATAAGTATTCCTAGGAATGTTAACTCACTTTTTCTAATAAAGCCACGGCATAGGCGGCAATTCCTTCTTCTCGACCCACGGGGCCTAATTTTTCGTTGGTGGTGGCTTTGACCCCAATTTGATCGGAATTGAGGTTTAAGGTGGTGGCAAGGCGATCGCACATTGCTTTAATATGGGGTTTTAATTTCGGACGTTCGGCAACAATTACAGAATCAATATTTCCCACTTTCCAACCTCGATCTAATATGAGTTGATTCACCTGTTTTAACAGGACTAAACTATCCGCCCCCGCCCATTTTTCATCGGTTGGGGGGAAATAATGCCCAATATCTCCTAAACTTAATGCCCCTAACATGGCATCCATAATCGCATGGGTGAGAACATCCGCATCACTATGTCCTAATAGTCCCAATTCATGATCAATTTTAATCCCGCCTAAAATTAATGCCCGTCCGGGGACTAATTTATGAATATCATAACCATTGCCAATGCGAATATTCATCGGATATTTTTTCCTATTAAAATTAACACAGCTTTTGATTTTACCATTAATAGGTAATATCAAGTTCACAGTTGAGGGTTAACCAAAACTTCAGAAGAAATTTAAGAATAGATAAAAAAACCTTTATGACCCAGAATGATAGGATTGAACAGACTTAACAGAAACATCAGGAGATTGAGAAGCCGCGACACCAAAAAAAGTAAATAAAATTAAAAATATACTAACTACATAACCCAGACCCATCATGGCATAGGAATTAGTCATACCATTACGGAAATATTTGAACACTAAAACATTAGGAAGCAAGGTTTTCATGATAGTAACCTCCATGGGATTAACCTTAATAATAGTTGACACTTAAACCGCGAGAATCTCAGGACGCTATTGACCTTATTAGGTGATTTTAGCGTTGTTTTAGTAGATGACTCTCAGGGCTGATTTTAATTTTGATGGGAGTTCGTTTAATTAATCTAAACGAAATAGAATACAAACAGTATTGACTACTAAGAGCGCTTTTTGACTGTTGTTTTGTAGCTATCGTCATCCTAAAAAGGTAGCAAGATTTTAGCATAAAGTTTTGGTGT
>DATNRE010000013.1:0-3434 GCA_036703685.1 Candidatus Obscuribacterales bacterium | reverse complement strand
TTGGTATTCCCGATAAACGAGTGAGTTTTATTCAAACCGATGCCGCCATTAATCCGGGTAATTCTGGTGGGCCGTTACTCAATCAAAAGGGTGAAGTGATTGGCATGAATACCGCAATTATTCAAGGTGCCCAGGGTTTAGGATTTGCCATTCCGATTAATCAAGTTCAACGCATTGCCGATCAAATTTCTACTACAGGAAAAGTCCAACATCCCTATTTAGGAATTCAAATGGTCACGCTATCTCCTGAAGTCAAAGAAAGTTTAAATCAAGATCCTAATAGTCCGATTAGTGTGAATGAAGATCAAGGAGTTTTGATTGCCCGAGTTATGCCTAATTCCCCTGCCCATCAATCAGGATTACGCGCTGGAGATGTGATTATTCAAGTGGATAATAACCCCGTCACAAAAGCTGATGAAATCCAACAAATTGTTGAGAATGTCACGGTAGGAAGTCAGTTAAAAATGCAAATCAAACGTCAAGGTCAACCTCTCAATTTAGACGTGAAAACCGGAGCTATCCCCATTAATCAGTAATCAGTTATCAGTGATCAGTTGATATATAGCAATCCTATTTGAGTTGTAGGGGTGAGGCGCGCCTCACCCTAGATATTTTTGGAGATTAATGATTACTAATTGCTGATAGGATCATGAACAGTAACTAATTTTGTCCCATCGGGAAAAGTGGCTTCTACCTGTACGTCATGAATCATTTCAGGAATCCCCTCCATAACATCTTCCCGCCTTAAAATTGTTTTTCCATAACTCATTAATTCCGATACCGTTTGCCCTTCCCTAGCCCCTTCTAAAATAGCAGCAGTAATATAAGCAACGGCTTCAGGATAGTTTAATTTTAGTCCTTTTGCTTTCCTTCTTTCTGCTAATAAAGCAGCCGTAAAAATTAATAGCTTATCTTTTTCTTGCGGGGATAATTGCATAGATTTATCTTAATAATTTTTAAGCGATTAAAGTTGCCAGACCCGAGGTTTGACGATGGATTTTCCCGTATGATTTTGACGGAGCAACTGCCAAACATCCGTAAACCAGTGTATCACCTCTTGGGTCGAATTTCCTCGATAGCGACAGAGTAATCCCGATATTAATTGGGTCACTCCAGCTTGACTAGAAGTTTCTCGCTCTGACCATAGTTGTCTGATACTTTTCACAAGATCTTCAGAAATAGATTCTCCCACCCAAGTTAGGGTGGCAATGACAGGTTGTCCGGCCAAACCATGGGGACTATTCAATATTTCTTCATTGGCGATAAACCCCTGTCGATCAATCCAAACCGGACAGCCATTTTGCCAAATTTCTGTACAGGATTTCCACTGTCCTTGATTGAATATTTCTCCCCTGGCTGTGCGTCCAAATCGGGTAATTTCCCAGCCCAAATAACAAGCATCAGGAGCTAAATTAACTCGGAGATTTTGACTAAAAATAGCTCCATTAAAAATAATTATTTCCCGAGGAATAAATTCTAAATAGGCTTGCTTTTGAACTTCAATATTGATAATATTGTGAGCAGTTTCTCCCGAACTCCGATAAATTTTACTGGCGGCGGGAGTGGTTAATACTACTTGGGTTTTAGGTTGTAAATTAATAGTTTGGCATAGGCGATCGCCCCCAACCATGCCTCCGGCGGTATGTAATATAATACTATGGCAGATATCCTGACCTTCGGGATAAAAGGATCGCTGAATTTTTAACGGAGCTTGACTATAAGCTTTGACTAATTGAGTAGAATTGTTGATTTTTTGATAGTCTAACTCCAATATTCCTTGCCATTGTGAGGCATTAATTTCTAAATTTTTCATAAAAGTAGTAAGCCCTTCAGGGCTTCTTCAAGTTTTTATCATTGCCAAACCAATAATTATACATCGTTATTAATGTTGGTTTTTACTATTAACTCTAGGGAATTAATACAGCCCTAAAGGGCTTACTACGGGATATCGTTATTAATGTTGGTTTTTACTATAAATCTAGGGAATTAAGACAGCCCTGAAGGGCTTACTACGGGATTAAGTGGGATTTAATAAATTTAATAATAGCATCTAATCCTTGTTTGGTTTTTAAATTGGTAAATACAAAGGGTTTATTTCCTCGCATTTTTTTCGCGTCCCTTTCCATAATTCCTAAATCTGCACCGACTAAGGGCGCGAGATCAATTTTATTAATCACTAATAAATCGGATTTTGTAATTCCTGGCCCGCCTTTGCGGGGAATTTTATCTCCGGCGGCTACATCAATAACATAAATGGTAATATCCACTAATTCCGGGCTAAAGGTTGCTGCTAAATTATCCCCACCACTTTCTACAAATAACAGATCTAAATTATTAAATTGGGTTTCTAATTGTTCAATAGCGGCTAAGTTTAAAGAGGCATCTTCCCTAATAGCTGTATGGGGACAACCTCCGGTTTCTACTCCTAAAATGCGATCGCTTTCTAAGGCTTGGGAATTAACCAAAAATTGAGCATCTTCTTGAGTATAAATATCGTTTGTAACCACCGCTAATTGATAGTCGATGCGCATTTGCTTACACAAAACATCAACTAAGGCGGTTTTTCCTGAACCCACTGGCCCGGCAATTCCAATTCTTAAACCAGACATAAAATTAAGAGAAAAACTATCTGAATTAATTATACCATAAATTGATATAATTAACTTCTAAATAATCGACTATATTGGGTTTCATGGGCCATACTTGCTAAGGCTAATCCCCAATTACAACTGACTAAATCCTCATCTTCTAAGTGTAAAATAGCCGTAGCTGTTGATTCTATTTCTGGGTGTAATTGAAAGAGTAAAGTTTGACCCCTGGTTTGACCCAAGGGAATTAGTTTTACCCCGGCATTAATTAAATTAGTTGCCCAACTATAGAGATATCCCAGTAGGGCATTTTTGAGATCAAGATCCCAATATACTGCACCTAATCCAAAGGCGATCGCATAATTACAAGGTTTGCCCACTTTTTCCGTCCAATCTTTTAGAGGAGGTAACTCTAAATCTGTTTGTTTAACTCCTTCTAAATTAACTAAAAGCTGGATTAAAGTATTCCCCATCTGCCAACTTTGTTGGCGCAATTCGGATGTTTCTTTCGTTGCCGTTGACCATTGATTCCAATAACTAAATTGGTGATAATCTTGATTAATCACACAGCGATAACCCCGAACCATTAAGGCAGCTTCTAACCGAATTGCCCCATAATTCAAGTCTTGAATTAACCACTGTAATAAACTAGAATAATCGGTGATAACTTGAGTTTCTACTAAGGTTTCTAAACCATCAGAATAACTATAAGCACCCAAAGGTAAAGCCGGACTCGAAAGTTGTAATAAATTTAAAATCATTAAAAAATGGGTGAAATATAGAATCTTTAGGGAACAGGGAACAGGGAGAGCTGGGGAGACAGGGGGAGCAGGGGAGGCAGGGGGA
>DATNRE010000012.1:0-2203 GCA_036703685.1 Candidatus Obscuribacterales bacterium | reverse complement strand
TATATTCAATTATGGAATGAAAAGTTACCATTAACGGAACTTCCTAACTTGGGTTGGGATAATCCCACGGTGGAATTATTAACTTTAAGTGCTTGTCGAACAGCATTAGGAGATCGACGTTCAGAATTAGGGTTTGCGGGGTTAGCGGTGCAAGCGGGAGTTAAATCCGCTTTAGCCAGTTTATGGTATGTGAGTGACCAGGGAACTTTAGGATTAATGAGTGAATTTTATGAATCTTTAAAGCAAGCTCCCATTAAAGCGATCGCGTTACAAGACGCACAAATTGCCATGATTCAAGGAAAAACTCGCATCGAAAATGATCAATTAATTACCACTTTTGGCGCTATTTCCCTCCCGGCAGATCTCACAGAATCCAATATTACTGACCTATCCCATCCCTATTATTGGTCAGGATTTACAATGATTGGAAGCCCCTGGTAATCAGTTGTCAGTCATCAGTTATCAGTTATCAGTTGTAGGGGCGGGTTCATCAAGATGCGCGGTGATTAACAAAGATCTAAAATAACCCGCCCGTATTAACATTAACCCTTAATTTTCAAAGTTAAAATAACAGTGATAAGGTCAGTTTGATCCGGTTTCCAAGTGAGGTGCGATGCCAAAATTAAGCTATAATAGATCTAACCAGTGAAAAAATATTCTTCCATTTTCGCGTGAGGATCAATTATGGGATTCATTGATGGCCTATTAGGTAACGCATCTGAAATCGATTCAGAAAAGCTGCAAGCGGGACTGGTGAAACTTTTAGCAGAGGGTGAATCTGTAGAAAGAGCTTATCAGTTAGTCCGGGATTTAATTGTATTCACCAATAAACGATTAATCTTTGTTGATAAACAAGGAATTACCGGAAAAAAAATTGAATATCACTCTATTCCTTACCGCAGTATTATTCATTTTAGCATTGAAACATCGGGACACTTTGACCTTGATGCTGAATTAAAAATCTGGATATCAGGAAGTTCTACCCCCATAGAAAGAGAGTTTAACAGACGGTTAAATATCTATGAAGTTCAAAGTGTTTTGGCTTATTATGTATTAAAATAAACCAGAATTTTATGCCCTTTTTAAGCAGGGAGTTCACTTTTAACCAAAACAAATAAACTCCCATCTCCCCCTCGACCAATACGAAAAGTTTCATCAAGATAAGTAATTTCTAAACTGGGAATGCGTCCAACGGGACTTTTTGCCGGGACAACCCGGGCGGGCTCCAGTTGCGGAGTTTTAACCCCTAAAATATTAGAAATGGCTAAATATCGTTGTTGAAAATAAACATTCAGGCGGTTATCCGGTAAGTTATTATCATCCCGAACAATTTCAAAATTAGCCGTTACTTTCACATACCCAGAAATTAATCCTAATGGATGTTTAACAAACGCTTGATTCAAAAAACTGCCGGAAGCAACATCAATAATTTGATAGATTTTTCCGACTTTTAACCCTAGAGGAAGTGATGCTAAATTACGAATTTCTCGGGCTGTAGAATAGAGCAGTAACCAAGCTCCATCTAATAATAAGGGTTTAAACAGTAAGGGTCGATAGTTGGGGTTTTTAGCCTCTAATTGAATCACCATCGCCTCGATTTCTTGAGCGAGATTCGGTTTAATTTTAACGTTGGTGACGGGAGTTCCTTCTATGCCGCCCAGTTGGGATTGAATCGACTGAATTTTAGTAATTAATTGTTGTTTTAAGTCGGTTTGGGTTAATAACATTTCCATGGTGATTTAATTTATTAGACTATTATTGATTATACACTCCCAGAAACCGGGTTTTTCCTCAAATTTGAGTACCCAAAATAAAATTGATTCAAAAACCCGGTTTCTAATTTATTGGGGAGTTTTCTGTAATTCCGGGCGTTCTTCTGCTACAATTGCTCCTTGAACTGGACAAACTTGTAAACAAATTCCGCAGTCAATACAGGTAGAAAAATCAATCCAATACCAATCAGTCCCTTTGATATTTTTTTCCGGCCCTTCATGAATACAGGCAACGGGACAAGCCACCACACAATCGGCGACACCTTCACAAATATTAGTGACAATACTATGGGGCATGGTTCGTTTTATCCTCCGTGAAAATAAGATGTAATTCGGGTTAACAATGGGCGTGCTTGGCGAGGGAGAAAACTGAATTAGAAAATTTCCCCCTTTTCCTACTCTAAACCTAGATGATTTTTTCAATTGTTGGG
>DATNRE010000011.1:0-2186 GCA_036703685.1 Candidatus Obscuribacterales bacterium | reverse complement strand
TTTCAACTTGGGTTAGTTGAGCAGGTGGTATTATTTCAAAATAAATATGAAATACTTTCCTTTTTTGAGATCCTAACTGTAGGATTCTGTGATGGGTTTTTCCATCCCATCTTGTCTTAATATTTTTAGCTTTTCCGATATACCAAATTAGTTCATTTTCATCAATAACATAATAAATTCCTGAGTCTTCTGGCAAAAGTTCTTTAGATTTTAACAATACATGAGGTAACTGTAGTATGTAAGTATCTGCATTCATTTTTTTGTCCTAATTTTATAATTATAGTTATGCGATCGCCAATTTTCATATATTACCTCATATCCATCACTAACGGTTTGCTAATATCAAGGTAGTCAGAAACCGGGTTTCTCATGTTATCTATCGGCGACAACCGAAAGTTTTGTTAAGAAACCCGGTTTCTATCTCCCCAGTTAATGGGTGTTATGATCGAAGTATTCTGAATTTAAAATATCAATTTATAAGGTGCAAAATATCTAATATCTTTCAATCTTCTAAATAAAAATTTAATTGCTCAGAAACTATTTTTAAAATCCCGCCAAACCCCAATGGTTGATAGGGAAATACAGAGTCTTCCGCACCATCATGTAGATGATCAGGATAAGTTTCTATCTCAGGATGATGAGCCGCATTATCCCAACGTTTAATCAATTGTCGATCATCTTTCTGCCAATGGAAACTATACTTAATTATTTTTACTTGTCCATATTCAATTTCAAAAAACTCAAACATTTCTAAAAAACTATGATCTTTTAAAGTTAGTCGATATCGCCATAGTCCTTTAGTAACTTGTGCCTCCTCTCTAAGAATACTCAAATCTATTACTTCTGGACAAAGAGCAATTAAGGATTTTATCAAAGCCAAATAATCCTCAGCATTCATCATAATGCTTTTTCTAATTTACCAATTTTAACTAAAATATCTTGTCGCAATTCACACAAACTAAACCATTCAAAAAAATCCATCTCATCCCCTAATATTCCCGCTTCAAATTGTTGTATAAACTGGTTAGAATCTAGCTTATAGGTTTGCTCAAACTTTTTAATATCCTGATCATAAATCGCTAACTTTTGACGATGACGAGTCAAAATAATGGTGAGAAGTTGTCCAATAATTCTATCTAATTCCGTGCGATCGCTACAGTTTTCACTCAGGAGTTCTAACTTTTCTAATGTATTCATCATTGCCTCTCTTACAGACGATCTATTGTTAAGATCAGAAACCGGGTTTTTCATGTTATCTATCGGCGAAAACCGAAAGTTTTGTTGAGAAACCCAGTTTCTATTTATTCATCACTCTTGAACAGTTAACAATTCCAGGGGTAAACGTTTAAAAACTAATCGTTCGTTTTCGATATCCACAAAAATTGTATCCCCATTCACAAATTCACTGCGAAGAATTGCCTTAGCAATCGGTGTTTCTAATTCCCGTTGAATTGCCCGTTTTAACGGCCGAGCACCATAGACCGGATCATAACCCACTTCTGCTAAGAAATCTAAAGCAGCATCCGATAATTTTAACGTCATTTTCCGTTCCACTAAACGTTTGGATAAACGTTCAACTTGCAGACTCACAATTTGTCGTAATTCTGATTTTTGTAAGGCATGGAAAATGATCATTTCATCAATTCGGTTCAAAAATTCCGGTCGGAAACTTGCCCGCATTGCTTCTAATACCCGACTCCGCATTTCTTCATATTGAGAATCGGAACCCGACACATCTAAAATATACTGTGATCCCACATTACTGGTCATAATAATAATGCTATTTTTGAAATCAACAGTATGACCCTGTGCGTCCGTAACCCGCCCATCATCGAGGATTTGCAACATAATATTAAATACATCGGGATGGGCTTTTTCGATTTCATCAAACAGAATCACTGTGTAAGGACGGCGACGAATGGCTTCAGTTAATTGCCCCCCTTCATCATATCCCACATACCCTGGAGGTGCCCCAATTAAACGGGAAACCGCGTGTTTTTCCATGTATTCCGACATATCAATTCGCACCATCGCTTCTTCGGTATCAAATAAATAGGAAGCTAGGGCTTTTGCTAACTCCGTTTTCCCGACTCCTGTGGGGCCTAGAAAGATAAAACTAGCGACGGGACGGTTAGGGTCAGATAACCCCGCTCTTGAGCGTTGAATGGCATCAGCAACGGCCGTTA
>DATNRE010000010.1:0-8436 GCA_036703685.1 Candidatus Obscuribacterales bacterium | reverse complement strand
TGATAATATCGAATCAGGAGAAACTCAAAATACAGCGATCGCCGATCATGATTTAACCCAACGGGAACAGGAAATTTTAGCCTTAATTGCCGATGGCAAAACCAATCAAGAAATTGCAAATTTACTTCATATTACATCAGGAACGGTTAGGAGTCATGTTCATACCATTTTGCAAAAGTTAGAAGTGCGCGATCGCACCCAAGCCGCAATTCTAGCAATTCAGAAAGGATTGATTTCTAAGTTCCCCACTAAACATTAGATTCTAATTTAGCCACTAACTTTAATCCATAGTTAATTTCAAAGGATTCTTTTTTCAAATTCAAACTCCACAATTCCAAAGCACAATCATCATTGGGATGGGTCGGTTTTAACTTCAAATAAAATTCCCGGGTCATGGGTTTATATTCGCAAACAACCTTAGAAATTGCCCCGATCATTCGTCGATCTAAGGCGACTGATAACCTTAATAAAGGATGCAATTGATCAATGACTTGTCGAAACCGGCGGGGGAGATTTTGATAGGCTTCATGTTTCTTTTTCGCACTACTCTTGCGATGATATCGGGCTAAATTTGCGATCGCATCAATTTCGGTTTCTGTAAATCCCAATAACTCCCCATAACGAATTAAATAATAGGAATGTTTATGGTGGGCAGAATGACTAACATATAATCCACAATTATGCAGAATACTCGCCGCCCATAATAACTCCCGTTCTGCCAATCCCCAATTATGTAATAATCCCTTGGTCTGATCAAATAAACTTAATGCAAAAGCCGCCACCCGTTGACTATGTTCTAAATCAACCTGATATTTTTGAGCAATTTTAAGCACACTTCTTTCTCGAACCGAACTGCCATAATGGAGACGATCATCAATTAACCCATGGGTTAACATCCAATCTACCACTACCCCTTCCCTCAGACTCCGTTCACAAACCTTTAAAGACGGCAGATTTAACAAGGTCATAGCTTCTTGTAAAATCAAAGCCCCGGCGACAATAATCTCCGCTCGACGGTCAGCCATCCCCGGAATTTGTAATCGTTCTGGATAGGATAATTTGCGAATCCGATTGACAAATTCCTGCAATTCTTCTAAGGTTAATTCGTAGCCCCCTAGACGAGTCGGTTCTATTCCTAACCTTTCCCGGGCTTTAATTCCTACTAAAGTTTCAATGGTTCCAGAAGTTCCCACTAAACGCGGAATTTCACCCGGTTGTAAATGGGAAGATAATTCATCGACAACCCGTTCTAAGGTTCCTCGAATATAGGCTTGTAAATATAAAAATTCCGTGCGAGTAATCGGATCACTATGGACAAAATCCTGGGTTAATCGGACAGCACCGACTTTTGTACTACTTAAAAATCGAGGTTCCCAACCATCCCCTAAAATTAATTCCGTAGACCCGCCACCAATATCAATAATAATATGGGGTTGATTATTTAATTCCATCGCCGACAGCACCCCTAAATAGATGCGTCGGGCTTCTTCTTGACCGGAAATTAAACTAATTTCTAAATTCAATTCATCGGCGACTCGGCGAACAAAGTCCCGACCATTAGGAGCTTCTCGAACTGCACTGGTGGCTACGGCTACAATTTGTTCAGCGTTCAGGGTTTTAGCCACATCTTGAAACCGTTTTAAACAAGCAATCGCTCGTTCGACTACCTCCGGTTTGAGATTGCCTTTTTCCTCACAATCTCCTAGGCGAATGGTTTCTTTTTCCCGGGCAATAATTGTAAAAGTCGGGAGTTGGGGTTGAACTTTCACCACAACCATGTGTAGAGAATTCGTGCCTAAATCAATAGCGGCTAGGATTCGATCTCGGTCGTCCGTGAATTCAGATCCGCTCACCAAAGGCATTGATGTGACCATAATCAGTCTCTAAAAAGCTACTGCTTTTAATTTTAGACTGTGGGCGGATCTATGTTACAAAATATTGTGAAGATTCAATTCAATTCTTTTGATTCAACCGGCCATGCTCACCCCATCTTATCCCTCTGAACCCACTTGGCAAACGATTATTCGGCTGTTACGATGGGATAAACCCGCCGGACGTCTGATTTTGATGGTTCCCGCATTGTGGGCTATTTTCCTAGCAACCCATGGCACACCACCGGTGAGCCTGATTTTAATTATTGTCTTTGGGACGTTGGCGACTAGCGCGGCGGGCTGTGTGGTCAATGATTTATGGGATAGGGATATTGACCCTCAAGTCGAACGCACCCGCACCCGTCCCCTGGCTTCGAGGGCGTTAACGGTCAAAACGGCTATTGTGATCGCTTTGATTTCTTTTGTTTGTGCGGCGGGACTGGCGGTCTATTTAAACCCTTTGAGTTTGGGTTTATCGGTCGCCGCAGTTCCAGTTATTATTGGTTATCCTTTGGCAAAACGAGTCTTTCCTGTGCCGCAATTAGTATTATCAATTGCCTGGGGTTTTGCTGTTTTAATTAGTTGGACGGCGGCGGTGGGAACTTTACAGACCTCTACTTGGTTTTTATGGGGAGCCACGGTATTATGGACGTTGGGATTTGATACGGTTTATGCCATGAGCGATCGCGAAGATGATCAACGGTTGGGTGTTAATTCCAGTGCTATTTTTTTTGGCGATCAATCGGCGAATGCCGTCGGAATTTTGTTTTTAGGGACGGGAATATTATTGGGAATTTTAGGCTGGAATCTTCAGCTACATTGGGAATATTGGTTAACTCTAGTCCTTTCTATTCTACTCTGGTCTCGGCAATATTTTCAACTGCTCAATCCCGATCTTCCTAAACCTATTTATGCTAAAATTTTTCAAAATAATGTGGGGATTGGTTTTATTTTATTAGGCGGAATGGTTAGTGGATTTTTACTTTAAAAACTGAAATAGTCTGTAGGGGCAGGTTAGCTAAAAATCTATGTTTCCTACCAATAACCTTTCTAAACCTGCCCAACTTAAGGTTATTTTGACAGGGGTTAAGCTAAAGAAACCGGGTTTTTATAAAATATCTGGGTCATAATGAAGTATTTTCATAAAAAACCCGGTTTCTAGGGCCCCAATATAATATCTAAATCTAAGTTAACTTTTTCTTATCACTTTCTCAATATAGTTTTGTTTTTTAAAAGATTGTCAGGAAATCTTGATATTTTATTGAAAATTACTCTCAAATAGTTGACGAGATAATCGGGGTTCTGGTACTATATTAAAAACATCGCTCAAGGGGTTATTGTGTCTATAGGTCAAAATCCAGGCTAAAACCCTGATTATGTCGTCAAATATGATGATTTCTTGACGAAATTGCCCCCTACTGATGCACGAGTTTTTGAGGAAAAAGGGTTAACCCCAAAGGGCTATCTTGACAAAATTGCCAATTTGTGCTGTAGGGTAAAATAGCGATCGCGATCACAATATGGTTTTTCTGTCAGGACTTACGCACCCAACCAAAGAAACCGGGTTTTTTTCCGAAAATACTTTGTTGTGACCCACATATTATCTAAAAAACCCGGTTTCTGGGCCGACCTGCGTAAGTCCTATCTATAATAAGTAAAAGTAGTAATAATTTTTCAGTAATAATAAAACCCTGTTATTCTAGTAGGGTGTAACATTTTAAACAAATGTCATCTTCTGAACCTTCGATAGAAACCAGTATCACGCCGAAATCTTCTCGAAAAGATGCAGGTTTAGCGCCATTGGTGTTGACCTTGGTGGAACTCATTCGACAGTTAATGGAAGCGCAAGTCATCCGAAGGATGGAAGGAAATACCCTGAGTGATGAAGAATTAGATCGGGCGGCGGAGAGTTTAAGACAGTTAGAAATTCAGGTATTAAAACTCTGTGAAATCTTTGAAATAGACCCGGGGGACTTGAATATTGAGTTATCGGAATTTGGAACATTATTACCCAAATCAGGAACTTATTATCCCGGGGAAACCACCCAAAACCCTTCAATTTTGGAATTATTAGATCGGTTAATGAATACGGGAATTGTGGTCGAGGGAAGTGTAGATTTAGGGTTAGCGCAACTGAACTTAATTCATGCAAAACTCAGATTAGTCTTAACCTCCAAACCCCTCTAACTATTGTATCATTTGCCCCGGTGTTGCTTCTATATTGGAGAGTTTGACTTTAAGGTTTATAATAGGTGTTGGTGCGATCGCTGATACACCCGACGGGTTTAATTAATAGGGTTTAATTATGGGAAATGGTTTATATTTATACGGAATTTTACCGACCAACCGAGTCCGACCTTTAGCCTTACAGGGGTTAGACAAACAACCCATACAAACCCATGCCGTTGATGAGTTTAGCTTTTTATATTCCGAGACTCAACAAGAACGTTATTTAGCCAGTCGGCGAAACTTATTAGGCCATGAAGATGTATTAGAAAAGGTGATGGAACATGGCTATAGAAGCGTTTTACCGTTGCAATTTGGATTAATTGTGAAAGATTGGGAAAATGTCAAATCACAATTAATTATTCCCTATCAAGATCGGTTAAAAGAATTATTTCATAAATTAGAAGGAAAACGGGAAGTCGGGGTAAAAATATTTTGGGAAGAAACCGAAGAATTAAACCTATTAATGACCGAAAATCACGAATTAAGGGAAAAACGGGATAGCCTAGAAGGTAAACCCCTGAGTATGGATGAAGTCATTCGTATTGGTCAAGAAATTGAACGGGCGATGCAACACCGTCAACAGGAAATCATCGATAAATTTCAAGAAATATTAAACCCCCTAGCAGCAGAAATTGTCGAAAACGATAATTTAACCATTGCGATGATCTATAACGCCGCCTATTTAATTCCTTGGGATACGGAACCGCAATTTGGTGATAAAATAGAAGAACTGGATCACCATTTTAATAACCGCCTGCGAATTCGTTATAATAATTTTACAGCCCCGTTTAATTTTGCCCAACTCAACCCTTAATTAGAGGCGTTATGGTATTACGATTATTACTCTCTCCCATCACAGCCCCCTTTGAAGGTATAATCTGGATTGGGGAACAACTCCTAGAACGGGCGGAAGCCGAACTTGATGACAAAGAAAACTTAGGCAAGCGGTTATTAGCGCTCCAGTTAGCCTTTGATATGGGGGATATTGCCGAGGAAGACTTTGAAATTCAAGAAGAAGAATTATTACTACAAATTCAAGCCTTAGAAGATGAAGCCAACCGAGAAGAAAATGAAATAGATTAAGCGCATCAAATCAAAACTCTCCTCCTTCGTGTTTGCTTAAATAATTAAATTCCATCCCACTAATAGTCTAAAGTAAAAGTTGCAACTGAACCGGGTTTAGGTTTAGTCGGAGTGGGAGTCGGAGGTTGGGTCGGTTTGGTTTCTGGGGGTTTGGGTTGAGCAATTTGTTTAACGTCGGTTTCCAACCCTTGAATTTGACTTTCAATTTGTTCTAAACGTTGAGTAACAGTTTCAAAGCGTTGTCCTAAACTGGCTAATTCCTCTTGTAACCTTTTTTTCTCCACCGCCAATTGATATAAACTCCGGTAGAGCGTCGCTTCGGTTTTTCTGCGAGGCATGGTGCTAATTTTAGGTAAAATAGCAGGTTGAGAACGGAAAGGACGCATAATAATTTGGGGATGACTACGACATTATTGTAACAATGGAATTTGTAGGATTCCTAAACTTTATTTTTCTTCATTAACTCACTAATTTTACTCATTTTTTTGTTAGACTTTTGGGGAGAAAACCGTTTAGTTTCCGCCGAATAACTCCAACAGATGGCATCCGGGTCACGTTGATAACTCCAGGCAGGAAATTCTGCTTTTGTTTTCCACTTGCTGAGGGTAGTCGGATGCACCCCTAACCGTTGGGCGAGTTCCGACTGATTCAGGGTTTCGGGTAAAATAGAACCAGAAGCCGGGTTGACGGGGAATAAAACCACGGAATTAGGGTTTTCTTTTTCGGGTTTAGGAACACCCCGGAGAGGGTCTGCAAGGGTCTGAGACGGTTGGGCGGTGGGAAAATAGTAAATCATGCCCCCCACGTCGGTAATTTCGTATTGGGCGGCAAATTCCGTAGCCCGTCGGTCGAGATATTCCTGTACTTTCGTCCCCGACTGTTGGGTGTGCATGGCTAAATCTAAGGCCGTAATTCGTCCTTGGTTTTCCCGAATTAACCGATAAAACACCTCATCCAAGGTTGCTAATTGATCCTGTTGACGCTGTTGATAATATTTCCATATCCGCCAAGACCCCCATCCCCCAACCGTTAGAATGGCTAAGGGGAATGCTTTTTGGAGGATAAACAAAACCACCGCCACGGGGAGGAGAAACGTCAGATATCCCCGTTCAGGAGGCTTAATCTTTGGGTTTGAGTCTGACATGGATAGGAGGTGAGCAAAGGTGATATCTTCAATATTGACTAAAAAGTCTATTTTTGCAAGATGGGTGTTGATCAACTGTAACCTATCCCCTGGGTTAGATGTTAAATTGAGATCATCGAAACCCGAAAAATTGACTGCATCATTAATTATTTAAAATATAATAGGTAATAATTATGAATCAAGAAATGCGTCAAGAAATTCTTACCTTAGCTAAAGAATTACCTGATGAATTGTTACCAGAAGCCCTAGCTTCTTTGAAATCTCTTACCCAAAAAGCTAGAGATTTAGATAGCAAGTATATAGATTTATTACACCAGAAACTACCTGAACAAGAACAGAATATAGGCTCGGATAATTCCTCAACTTTTAATCAACCTGAATTTGATAAAGTAATGCAAATTTATAAACAAGGGAGTGAAAAGTATAAAAATGCGTTACGGGAATTAGCGAAGTGAATGAACCGTTATGGATTTCTGAAGGAATTGTTCAAGTTATCCATCAGGATCAAATTCAGTTCCTAGAAACGAGCGATCGCTGACAAAATATAAGACTCCATCCGGTGACCATTTGGGTTGAAAAACAGATTGTTCTAAACCCACGCAATTAATACTTTTTCTCCTAAATAACCCTCAGAATTAACATCAGCAACCTATAATTTTGTCCCATGCCAAGGCATATTCAGATGATTCCATGAAATCCAAGATAATTTGTTATCATCGGGACTTAAACAAGGAAAGGCATAAAAATCATTTCCAGTGACTAAAACCCGAATATCCTCACTATTATTAAGTTATTATTATTCTTGTAGGTAGAGATTAAAGCTATTTTAAAATGAGTCTTCAACACAAAATTCCTCGTCAACCCGGAATTTATGGAATTATTAATCAATTGACAAAAAAATTTTATGTCGGTCAAACAAGCAATTTATATAACGCTTATCAAAATCATGCTCGTGCCTTTGAAAATAATGGCAATTCGGGCAATCGATACCTAGTGAAAGATGTTATTAAGTATGGCAAAGAAAATTTTGTTTTCCAAATTTTTGAAATTATTCCCTCAGAAGAAATAGTTGATAATCAATATTTGAATGATTTAAAAGATATTTATCTTACTTGCGTTGATTTTGGAGTCTATAACCATAGCCATCGCAAGCGGTTAAAAGCTAAAGGAATTAACTTTACATTCGATCAAGAAACAGGATTATATTCGTGGTCAAGAAATTCTGAGATAGAAAACACTAAAACAGTAAATCCTGATAAAATTCTTTCCCAATTAGAACAACAAAAAAAATTAGAACTTCCCATTACTCCAGAAGCCAGGGAAAAATTAGTTAATTCTTTGCAAACTTCTAAAGGGGGATGGACAAAAAAAGACCTAGAAATAATAGGTGTAGATTGGCCTCCTCCAAGGGGATGGAAAGATGCTTTTATCAAGTATGGTGAAAATTATAAAAACTTCTTATAACTTTTTTATATAAAGTTTATGAAAAAAATTAGCAAGAGTTCCTAGAAACCGGGTTTCTGCATTAGATTGATTGTCGGAAATCAAGATATCTTGAGAAACCCGGTTTCTGAAATTTACAGAATACCGTCTTTTTTCGCCATTGACGTCATTAAATCAACAACCCGACAGGAATAACCCCATTCATTGTCATACCAAGCCACAATCTTAAAGAAATTAGCATTAAGTTCCATCCCAGCTTTAGCATCAAAGGTGCTAGAACTAGGATCGGTGATAAAGTCCGAAGAAACCACTTCATCTTCCGTATAGGCTAAAATACCTTTCATCGGGCCTTCAGCCGCCGCTTTCATCGCCGCACAGATTTCTTTATAACTGGTGGCCTTTTAGGTGCGGAAGGTGAGGTCAACTACAGAAACATTCGGAGTCGGAACTCGAAAGGCCATTCCCGTCAGTTTTCCTTTTAGCGCAGGTAAGACCAATGTTACCGCCTTAGCCGCCCCGGTAGACGACGGAATAATATTTTGAGCCGCCCCGCGTCCCCCCCGCCAGTCCTTCTTACTAGGGCCATCAACCGTCGGTTGAGTGGCGGTCATGGAGTGAATGGTGGTCATTAACCCTTCAGCTAACCCAAAGCTATCGTTAATCACT
>DATNRE010000009.1:0-9780 GCA_036703685.1 Candidatus Obscuribacterales bacterium | reverse complement strand
GATGAGAATGATCAAGATGATAATGAAACCTCTAACAAGGCTGATCATAAAAGAAAAAATATTACTGGTTTTACTTTCCAAGGCTCTAAATATAAAGTCCGTTATTGGAGAGAATTGCTAATTACCGTTTGTAACTTAATGAAAAGTAATCATGAAGGTGAATTTGAGAAAGTTCTTACTCTCAAAGGTCGTAAACGCCCTTTATTTAGTAATGATCCGAGTCAATTAATGCAAACGGAGCAAATTAAAGGAACAGATATTTATGTAGAAATCAACTTAAGTTCCGACCAAATCATGAAAAATGTTAAAAAGATTATTGCTTTATTTGGCTATCCAGAAGATAGCATTTCATTTGAAACTAAAGGAGAAAATTAATCAATCATGGCTCTCATAAATCAGCTATCTATAGCAACAGCTTTCTGTTTACCCACGCCTGATATTGAAGCCTTAAACCAAGGTAGAAATATTTTGGTAATGCCTCGAATATTTATGAACCCAGGGCGATTTTTTACCCTATATCCAACAGATATAGAATTTAATTCCTTACCCTTAGAACAATATTATCGTCCTGGTTTTATTCCAATTGCTAAACAGAGTATTGCCGAACTTAATCAGGAGAAAATTAAAATCAAAGTTTGGGCTAAATGTGAACTTTGCCAAACCCTGAATGAACCCGAACATTTTGCAGAATTATCAAAATTAACCGTTTGGACAGAAGCAGCATTACACAAAACCCTAGAACAACGAGGTCATGTTTTTCTAGCGTATTTTCGCGTTTATCGACTTCCCCAACCCCTAGAAATTGATCCAGTTTCTAATAGTCGGTTTATTTCCCTTCCTTATGCCATAACAGTTGATGAAAGTCAGCCAATTTTAGATGGTCATAACTTTGAAAATATATATCGAAAAATTCTTAATCGTCAACCCCCAGAACATCCTGAATTAGAAGAATTAGAAAATGCGATCGCACAATATTCTAATAATCATCTATCTCAGAAAGAACAAATCGGTTTACAACAATTAAAAGCAAATATCCATAATTTTTTGGGTTGGAAAACTGCATCTAGTTTAAATTTAAACCCGTTAGACTTAGAATGGATTGATAAAATTGTACCATTAGGAAACCGCGATCATGAACCAGAAGGGACAAGTAATTATCAAGCGGGAACCGATTTTGAGAACATTGTTCATCAAAGTTTAAATTTTTTAGGATTTGAACTTGATCAAAACGCTAAAGGTGGCGCGGGGGGAATGGATTTATATTGTACAAAACCCTATCCCATGGTAGGAGAATGTAAAGCTGGACTCACAATTCCCGCAGGCGCAACACAAGAATTAATTCGACTCGGAGGAACCCATCTCGGTCAAGAAGTATTTAATCAAGCGGTTAAATTAATTATTGGCCCTGGTAAACCCACACCACAAGTACAGAAATCGGCTCAAGAATTTAAAATTAGTATTATTAATCCAATGACCTTAGAAAAACTGGTTAAACTCCAAGCTCAATATCCCGGTTCAGTTGACTTAATTGAACTCAAAAAGTATTTACAAGCAGGTCAAATGGATGATAAAATAGATGAATATATTGAAACTGTAATTAAAGACTTAAAATTGCGATCGCAGATTATTAAAGCAATTAAAGAGTTAAACACTCACAACAGTTCAAACTTAAACTTACCTACTCAAAATTGTTCCGTAGTAGAAGTTAGAGTTCAACATAACGCTAAATATGAGCCTAAGCTCAATGATAATGCTGTGCGAGATTTACTGATTGAACTATCCTCACCCCTAACGGGATATCTAGGACGCACCAAAGATGATCAATTTTACTTTCTAAGAGAACTGATCGTACACCAAAGCTAAAATTTTGATTACAATTTGTTCAAGAGAAAACTCAGTTTTAATTAGGTAAAAGACTGGCCTGCTAGTCACCCATAGGAGCATTAATTGATGTACAACACCAAAGCTTATTCCGCAGTCAGTGCCACATCACCCCTGGCTTCCAGCCAGATCGGGCGGCGTGAGCTAACCGAACACGACGTACAGATTGAAATCCTGTTCTGCGGTATCTGCCACTCCGACATCCATTCCGTGCGTAACGAGTGGAGCAACTTCATGCCCACGGTCTATCCCATTGTCCCCGGTCATGAGATTGTTGGCCGTGTCACCCAGGTTGGCTCGGCCGTTACCAAGTACAAGCCCGGCGATCTCGCTGGTGTCGGTTGCCTGGTTGACTCGGACGGCACTTGTCCCAATTGCCAAGCTGGTTTTGAGCAGTTCTGCCCCAACCTGACCCTCACCTTCAACTCCCCGGACAAGCACCTCGGAGGCGTTACCTATGGGGGCTACTCCGATAGTATCGTTGTCGATGAACGCTTTGTTGTCCGCGTTCCGGCTAACCTCGATCTCTCTGGAGTCGCGCCCCTTCTGTGCGCCGGGATCACAACTTATTCGCCCCTGCGCCACTGGGGTGTCACCCAGGGCCAGAAAGTCGGCATAGTGGGTCTGGGGGGGCTGGGCCACATGGGCGTGAAGTTCGCCCGTGCGTTCGGAGCCCATGTCGTCGTCTTCACCACCTCAGCGAATAAAAAAGAAGACGCCCTCCGCCTGGGTGCTGACGAAGTGGTCATGTCTCGCAACGCTGACGAAATGCAAAAGCACGCTGGCAGCTTTGATTTCATCCTCGACACCGTATCCGCCGATCACGATATCAACGCCTATCTCAATTTACTGACCCGGGACGGCAACATCACCCTGGTGGGCGCACCCCCAAAACCGTTCGATATCGCGGCATTCAGCCTGATCATGGGCCGTCGCAGTCTGTCCGGCTCTATTATTGGCGGCATTGCGGAAACCCAAGAGATGCTCGACTTTTGCGGCCAGCACAATATCACCGCAGATGTCGAAGTTATCCCCATCCAGAAGGTTAACGAAGCCTACGAGCGACTGCTGAACTCCGATGTTAAGTACCGCTTCTGTATCGATATGGCATCACTTAAATCTGAATAAGGGAATAGGTAATAGGTAATAGGTAATAGGGAATTAGTAGAGACGTGCCCGAGCGCAGCGATGCCGTAGGCTATTGGCGCGTCTCTGGATTTAGTAGAGACTTACTGTTCCCTGTTGCCTGTTCCCTGTTCCCTACTGCGTAGCGCTATAGACCAAAGCTAGGGTTTTGATTACAATTTGTAAAGCAGGTTGACATCAAACCCATTCGCTTGACCATGAACTACCCCAGAACATCCAGTAACTTCCCCATTAACGTTGATTTCCTCACCCCCGATGTCATCCCCTTCACCGGAAAAATCGGCATGACCTACGCCCCCGGAAAATCCCATCAAGGGATGCACCTGCTCTGGGATCGTAGTTTATATCATGACCTAGACCGCCTGCGCTATTTCTATCACACCGATGTTTTAGTCTCCCTCATTGAACCCCACGAATTCCATAAAGTCCAAATTCCCACCTTATTTCCCGAAGCTCAAGCTAGGGGGATGGAAACCCTCTGGTTTCCCATTCCCGATATGAAAGTTCCCACCTCCATGCCAGGAGTGATTAACCTCGTTCCCCAAATTTTGGAGCGTGCTAAAGCGGGTAAAACCGTTGTGGTTCACTGTATGGGGGGATTTGGACGCACGGGAACCATTGTGTCTTGTTGCTTAGTGACCTTGGGTTATACTCCAGAAAATGCGATCGCCATTGTCCGCCATACCCGTGAATATTGCGTAGAAACCACTGAACAGGAAGAATATGTTTCCCTTTTTGCCCAAGCGTGGAAACAGTCATCAGTTGTAGGGGCGGGGGTATCTTCATTCGTGTCAACTTTATGGAAATAAATTTCGCAGGACTTACGCACTCGACCAGAGAAACCAGGTTTTTTTCCGAACAGGACAACCTCTTAAAGTCCCCCAATTTTGGGGGATTTAGGGGGCAAATATTGCTGCTTGAGAAATAGTCTCTAAAACTGCTGATCAATCCTTCATAACCTTAGCATTCTAAACACTATACATTTCAAGCCCTCTAGCCCCCTAGCCCCCAAATTGGGGGGAAAATAAATAATTAGGACTTTTGAGGGCGATTGCTATGATCATTGGTATGCGATCGCCTACTTTTCACACGCTATATATAGCCTGCTTGCGTAAGTCCTGACGAAAATACTTCGTTGTGACCCACATATTTTCTAAAAAACCGGGTTTCTAGGGCCCAATGTAAGTCCTATTTCATTAGACAGACTCGCCATGGCACGTCTCTACAGCCGGAAATAATTTCGGGCTGTAGATGCGCCCCTACAACTGACTAAACAACATGGCTTAATGGCAAACGCTGTTCCTGTAATAAATCTCGATAGAGATGTTCTAATTGGGTAATATTTTGATCCAGGGTATAGCGTTCTAAGACCCGTTGACGGGCTTTTTGACCCACTAGGGGGATCATTTCGGGATGATCTCTTAATAAAGGTAATAGGGTTCGCAGTTGGGAAGTAACGCCCTCAGTTTTCATAATAATTCCGGCGCCGCCTTCCATGACCTCCCCATCCGCCCCCGCATCCGTCGCCACACAAGCAGTACCACAGGACATCGCCTCTAATAACGAGATCGATAAACCTTCCACCCTCGACGGTAAAACAAAGACATCAGCCCCCCGCAGAATTTCAATCCGTCGGTCTTCATCCCCGATGAACCCAAACCAGATAATTCCGTCTTCTGACCCATAGGATGCCTGGAGAGAGGCTTCTAATGGCCCATCACCGACGATGACTAAGACACAACCTGGGCCCATATTGCACTTCTTCCAGGCTTTGAGTAGTGACTCAACATTCTTTTCCGTAGCCAAACGGCCTTGATAGACAAAAACCCGTTCCGCCCCTAATTCTTCCTTAAAACTCGACGGCCCTGGGGAATATTTCGACCCATCTACTCCATTAGGAATCACCGCTACCCTGTGTTTTTGGACTCCTAGACGGTTTAACATCTCCCGTTGAACCTGGGAAAACACAATCACACGGTCATAGTTTGCCAAAAAAGGCGCGTAGATTTGATAGGTTAAATGTTGTGTCCCCGATTGCAAATTCCGTAATTTGTGGTCAAAGGGCGTATGAAAGGTCGCCACCAGGGGGATATTCAGTTCCGCACAAATTTCAGGTAAGACAAAATCTAACGGTGAAAGGGTCAGGGACGCATGAACCACATCGGGTTTCAACCGTTTTAGGGACTTTGTTAAGACTTTGCTAGAACTGAGGGTGGGAATTGTATAGACTTGAGACTTATACAGACAGGGTAAAGACACCTCCTGAGTCATGGGAAAAGGTGTCACCTTCCCATTTTTGTCCTCAGTAGAGATTTTCCAGTTACCGTTTTCCAGTTGCCATTCTGGGTTGCGGTCGTTCGCTCCTTCATGGGCAAAGTGCAGAAAGCTGACTCGATGGCCCCGGTCTAACAGGGCGTTAGTGATTTCCCGAGAATAAGTAACGTTACCGCAAAAGGGTGATTTTTTTCCAAGCCAAGCAATGTGCATTCAAGTGATTTGGAATTTATTAAAATGGGTTTGATGAGCATGACTTTACCATGATTATCGCGTTCTGTCCTCAGATTGGTCGGCTTATCTCAGATCCGCCACTCCCTTCTCTATCCTAGGGAATAGAAAACCCGATCAGGGCTTATTCCTGGGTTGGATACCCCGGTCGTTGTATTGCGTTTTGTGAAAAATATGAAAATGAAGGTGCGATCGCCTGGTAAGATCAACTGTTGATTTTTACCAACAGTCAATCTTTACACTCGTTAAGTTTGGAGGAATAATGGACGCAATTACAAGTTTTTTAGGCGATGTCAACTTTGAGCTTATTGCCCAGCTTACAATGTTAGGTCTGATTGTGGTGGCTGGCCCGGTAGTCATTATCTTACTGGCTTTTCGTGGTGGCGATCTCTAATCAAGGGGATGGAGACGTTGGTGGCAACGTCTCTAGTTAATTTTAATCTTGAATATAATCAGACCCGGAAATTAAGGCGATTTCCGCCCGCACAAATTCCCGTCCCAGATATAAGGCATGATCTAAACAACTCACGGGACAAGGTTGGGTTTCTTCAGTAATTTTAATCCCTAATTCCTTAGCGGTTTTTCCCGTAAAAATAGCGGTAGGTTCGCGCTTCAAACTCCCCGTACAAGGAAAAGGTTCTCCGGTTTCAGGATCAACCGCGAGTCCTTTTTCATTGATAGCATTGGTATAGTGTTCGGCACAAATTAATCCCGCTTTTTGATTGATATAAATGATAAAATATCCCGCCGGATCAAGATGAATAAAACGATTAGAAAGCTGATCGTCTAAAGCAGCGAGGGCTTTGGGATTGGAAGTAGTTGTAGGTTGGGGAGACACGATATATTAATGGGCTGCATAGTGTTAACTATTTATAGTTTATCCCAATCTTGAGAAAATCCCCACTGCCCGGCGCGACTTTTAGACTTTTGCTTTAGGATTTATTCCTTTCTAAGAACAGTCTGAAATACTGTTTGATTCAGATTAACAATTGGTTTCACAAGCACCAATACTTACCCAACTACTAGAACCGTCTTTCCCATGTTCTTTTTTCCAAATAGGTGCACTATGTTTTAAGGTATCAATTGCATATTGACAGGCTTCAAACGCTTCTCGACGGTGAGGACAACCCACCGCAATTAAAACACTAATTTCACCAATTCTTAACCGTCCAACCCGATGATGAATCACCACACGGGTCACATCTAACCATGAAGTCCGAATATCCGTCGCAATTTTTTCAAAGACTTTGATCGCCATCGGTTGATAGGCTTGATATTCTAAGGATTCTACGGGCTGACCATTGGTTTGATTTCTCACCATGCCACTCATGACGACAATTGCACCATTTCTGGGATCATCAGCTAAAGCATAGATTTCCTCTAATAAAAGAGGCGCAATTGTAATCAAAAAGCTATCTTGAAACCGAGATTGATTAGATGTTAAATCTGGAGCTAAATTATCAGGAACAATCACAACCTTAAATTCCTCAACCAATGAGTTAACCTTAACTACATCTAACAATATTCCAGAGTTGCTAACAACCGATAACTGATTATAACTTTCTGATGTTACCAACCAATATTTCTTGATTTACCGTTGACTGCTATCAGTGGGTTGAGGTTGTTTCACGGGTTTTTGATCGGCGATTTCTAATAATTCAGGCAAGGTGACAAAAGTATAACCCTGTTCTTTCAGACTTTTAATGATCGTAGGTAAGGCTTTTACTGTTTCTGAACGATTTCCGCCCCCATCGTGCATCAAAACAATTCCCCCAGATTTAGACTGTTTTAAAACCTGATTAATAATTTTTCCCGATGAAGATTTCCAATCCTGAGAATCGGCTGACCACATCACATTCACATAATTCTTACCTAACACATAATCCACTAATCCGTTATTTAAAACTCCCCCCGGGGGTCGAAATATAGGACTTTCAATTCCGGTTAATTCTTCAATTAATTGAGCCGTGCTTTCAATTTCTTTAGCCGCTGCTTCTGAACTGTGTTTCCCATAACGATGACTCCAAGAATGGTTCGCCACCACATGACCGTCATTAACAACGGTCTTGGCAATATTTTTGTTATTTTTTATAGCTCCACCCACCCAAAAAAAGGTTGCTTTAATCTTATTCTCTTTGAGAATATCTAAAATTTGTTGGGTGCTATTCGGCCAGGGGCCATCATCAAAGGTCAGGGCAATTACTTTTTGTTCCCCCGGAATACTCACTTCCTTAATCGTTTTCCCTTGAAATTGTTTGGGAATAGCATAACTAAATCTTTGAGTCTTGAGTTGTGCTAAGGTCGTTTCCAGATAATCTACTCGTTGGGCGATCGCACCTTGAACATTCAACCCAGACCCCGATAAAACTTCAGGACTATTCTCAGAAGTTTGAGCCTTTTCTGTTACTGGGGGAGTCACCTTTTGCGGCTCGGTCGCAACCGCCGGAATACTGGGTTTACTCGCTCGCTCAACCCGCAAATTAACCGGTAACATCACACCCATCGCAAAACTGGTAGTCGCCGCGATCAAAGCAAATAAGGCGATTCTTTGTTGTCGCAGAATAGGACTATACTGAGCCACGAGATTACTCCTTCACACCAAAATAAATTGTAGAATTGAGATCGATCAAGCTGCACCTAAAATATCCACCGATCTACCCCTGAGATCAGCGACAAAAGACGCATATTTTTAATAAAAAGTCAATGCCCAGATTACCAAAGTAACCCGATTAATTTTTCAGAGATTAAAGATATAGCAGTCGCCACATCTATTAGGACATTCTTGAAAGCTAAAAGCTGCTCACAGTAAGTATTTACCTATTGCCCATTGCCTATTCCCTATTGCCTCTTGCTATAATACCTACAAAATCTTAGTCCAAAAAGATGTTAATAAGAATACATCTTTATTAAAACGTTAGGTTTTGGGATATAAACTTACAACCCGTTGAATCACATCCTCAATGGTTAAATGATCCGTTTGAATTTCCACCGCATCGGCGGCTTTTCTCAAGGGGGAAATAGCCCGATTGCTGTCGATCCGATCCCGCTCCGCAATATCCTGTTCCAGTTGTTCTTGACTAATATCCGTGTTCCCTTGACTGTGCAGTTCTAATAATCTCCGTTTTGCCCGTTCTTGTACAGATGCGGTTAAGAAAATTTTCAATTCTGCATCCGGGAATACCGTTGTTCCAATATCCCGACCTTCGGCAACAATTCCGCCTTGATTTCCAAACGCCTGTTGCTGTTTAACCAGAGCCTGACGAACGGCCGATTGAGCCGCGATCGCCGACACATTGGCCGTCACCTCTAAGGATCGAATCGATCCAGTCACATCCTGGCCATTAATCACAGTTCTGGGCTGTTTACCATCGGGGATCAATTCAATTCGACAGTTACTAACAATTTCAGCGATCGCCACTTGATCATCAACCGCAATTCCAGACTGTAACACCAACCAGGTCACGGCCCGATACATGGCCCCGGTATCTAAATATAATAATCCCAACGCCTCGGCAATTTTACGGGTAACGGTGGATTTCCCGGCTCCGGCGGGGCCATCAATGGCGATAATCGGTTGACGACGGCGCAGAATCAGATTATCAATTAAACGAGTTTGTCCCACACGAGCCGCGATCGCTAATAACCCGGTTTTTTCCACTGTGGCTAAGGCAATTAACGTCTGGGGTTCGACTAATTCAATATATTCTATCTGTACTTCCGGTTCCGTCTCTAATTCAGTTTGGACAACGGTTTTAATCTCCGTGGCCGAATCACAACCTTTGTGGAAATGTTCTTGGCCGCGACGTAGCGCCCGATATAAAACCGTTGCTTGTTGTTGTTCTAAGGTTGTTAAATATTGATTCCGAGAACTATAGGCCAATCCCGACGGCTCCCGCACAATGGGACAGGGAATAATCTCAATGGGCAAGTTCAAATCCTGAACTAAACCTTGAATAATCGCCACCTGTTGGGCATCTTTTTGGCCAAAATAGGCCCGATCCGGTTGCACTAAATTCAATAATTTGGTCACAACCGTCGCCACTCCCTGAAAATGTCCGGGGCGCGATTTTCCACATAATCCAGACATCATTGATGTCGGTGGAATCACCATGGTCTGCACCGAGGATTGATACATCTCCTCTACTGACGGATCAAAGATCACATCAACTCCCGCCTGTTCACATTGCTGCACATCCGATTCTAACCTATCCTAGGCGGTTAGAATCGGATAGGTTTGGAAATCCTCAT
>DATNRE010000008.1:0-6548 GCA_036703685.1 Candidatus Obscuribacterales bacterium | reverse complement strand
ATTACCCATTACCCATTACCCATTACCCATTACCCATTACCTGTTCCCTATTCCCTAGCACTATAGACTAGGCTGTGGCGTGGGTCAATTCTTGCCACCGTTGATGCCAAAGTTCCATGGCGGTTTCCCCTTGGGGTAGATCAGCAAATTCTTGACTTTGTTGTTTAAGTTCGGGAGCCAGACGTTCTAAGCCATCAAAGCTATTGCAGTAACGCAAAATGGTTTTCCAGCCGTCATGCCATTGTTGAGCCGCTTGTTGACGCTCCCGCAGGGGTCTGAGACGTTCTTCTTCTTGGGCTTGGCGTTGGGCTTCGAGTTTTAATTGTTGGGATTTTTGCGCCCAGGCAGACCGCCATGCTTCTAGGATGGAGGATTCATACTGATTTGGGTATTGTTTTACTTCTAAACTGAGCATTTCCCCCAGTTGATCTAAGTAGGAGCGATCGCTACAATTTTTAATTGCATCTAACCCCGTTTCTTTCCACAGGGGCAGGCGACGATAACTGACAAAAATCGCTTTTTTCTGTTCAATTTTTACCCAAATTTGGTGTTGCCAGAATTCTAGGCGTTCAATGTTTCGAGGTGCGATACTCAGTAAGGTAGCAACTTCCAACCAGACACGGGCTAGGGGCCATTGACTCGGAACAATTACTCCAGCTTGAATTAAATGATGAGACATGGGCAAACACCTAGATTCTGCACGATGATTTCCCTAAACACTATATCTAGCGTTTTGATTGGGGATTATCAATAATTATACTCTATATTTGGAATTTAGTCTAGGTCTTGAGGAAGAAAAATTGCAGCCCATGGCTGGACGGGGCCAAGATTGTAGCGACGAATACAGCAAGTTGGGTTGCAGCGTTTTTGACTATAGACTCTAATAGAATAGCAGAAGTTAACACCGTTGGCAAAGGCCCAAATTTTGGACGTCAGTGATTAGGGATTATCTCCGAAAGTATGAAAATTAATAAAATTCATCATATCGCAATTATTTGTTCTAATTATCAAAAATCTAAGGATTTTTATGTTAATCTTTTAGGGTTTGAAATTATTCAAGAAACCTTTAGAAAAGAACGAAATTCTTATAAATTAGATCTGCGAGTGGGAACCCAGGATCAGATTGAGTTATTTTCCTTTCTTGATCCTCCCCAACGACCCAATAAACCGGAATCCTGTGGTTTAAGACATTTAGCTTTTGAAGTAGATGATATCGATCAAAGCGTGATGGATTTATGGGAAAAGGGGATTGCAGTAGAACCGATTCGTTTAGATGAAATTACAGGAAAACGATATACATTTTTTCAAGATCCGGATCATTTACCCTTGGAAATTTATCAAAAATAGGGAATAGGGAATAGGGAATAGGCAATAGGCAATAGGGAATAGGGAATAGGGAATAGGGAACATAGACTAATACCCAAATCTATCGGGTATATTCTTGCTGTTGTTCCCTAACCTAATTAATAATCTCGAACCACGGAAGCACTACCATAGGCTTTTTGCCAGAGATGATAGAGTAAAGATTCCGTGCGATCGCCTAAAACACTCAAAAAAATTCCAGTTTCACCCTCTGGATCAACTGTGATCCAAGTTCCGGTTAAACTAACTTCTAGGGTTTCTACATCCGCCAAACATAAGGCGATCGCTTCTGACTGCTGTTGACGAACCGCCACCTCCAACATCGAGAGGGCAGGTAAACCCACGGGTAATAAAAACGAGGCGGAACTGGGTTGCACGACCATGGTTTGGCCCATGCGCATCGCCAACTTCACCCGCAGCGCCACTAGTTGCTCGGGAGATTGACTCAGGCGCTCGAGATGAAAGGTTGTTTCGGTATAAGTTAACTTCAGCATGGATTAATCGATCCCTTTTCGCAAAAAGCAAAGGTTTGTGAGGGGTTGATGGTTAATAGTTAGGGGTTGATGGTTGATAGTTAGTGGATGACTCCAGTGTAGGAGCCAGAATCCTTGAAACGATTGGAGTTTTGTCGAAGTGTGGATAGGTTGATCACCGGAAAGCTAAACCTTAATTTTAGATAGTTTTAATCTGACGTTATTTATACTACACTAATATTACACAAACGTCTACTTTTTCAAGGAGAAAAAATTATGTATACCCTTCCCAGAACTTCAACCACCGATATGGAAGTCACCAGCATTCGCCTAGAACGGGATCTCAAAGAGAGATTAAAAGGACTAGCCAAGAACAAAGGCTATCAAGCATTGATTCGAGACATCCTCTGGAATTATGTCCAGCAAAAATCGGGAGATTATCGGCCATCCCTCACCCGAGAAGATATCCGCGCCCATATTTCCGCCATTGCAGAACAGGAGGAACGCTGCGTTTTAACAGGCAATATTATCCGACCCAAAGAAGCAATGTTTCTGGGACTGACGTTTCAAGGCGATATGGTTCCCCTCAGTTTGGACAGTTTAGAAGGCCAGTAAAAGCCATCCAAGGTCAAGATTTTCAGATCCCCCTTAATAAAACAGGGGGATTTAGGGGTTTTTGGCTTAATTTGATTCCTCTATCTGTGTCCTAAACCCCTATTCCTTTAGAATAATTTTTCTCCACAACTGGATTTTAGTAGATTATTCTGGAAAAGTCCCTCTAAAAAAGCGAGACTTTAAACCCAGATTTTTGGTAAAAAATTTATGTCAGATTGTCAAGGTCATATTTTAATTGTTGATGACACCCCCGATAATTTAAGGCTGTTATCAAAAACCCTCAGCGAACAGGGTTATGAGGTTCAATGTGCTATTAATGGAAATTTAGCATTAATGGCGGTCAAGCATGAACCACCGGATTTAATTTTATTAGATATTAAAATGCCGGAAATGGATGGGTATGAAGTTTGTAAACGCTTGAAAAATCAAGCAGAAACCGCAGAAATTCCCGTGATTTTTTTAAGTGCCTTAGATGATGTTTTTGATAAGGTTAAAGCCTTTAATGTGGGAGGGGCGGATTATATTACTAAACCTTTTCAGGTAGAAGAAGTTTTTGCCCGGATTGAAAATCAATTGACTATTCGCCATTTACAAAGACAATTACAAACTAAAAATATTAAACTAGAGCATTTAAACCAAGAGTTACAACGTTCCAATCGAGAATTAGAAGAATTTGCCTATATCGTTTCTCACGATTTACAGCAACCTTTACAAACGATTACCGGATTTGCAGAATTATTATTAGCCTTAAAATCCGAAATCAATTTAGAACAGGAAGCAGAGGAATATGTCACCCCGATTTTAGAAGAAGGGATTAGGATGCAAGAACTGATCCAAAACTTACTGGAATATAGTCGAGTCGGAACCAAAAAACATCATTTTGAAATCACCGATTGTCAAGAAATTTTGAGAAAATCTTTAGGTCATTTACATAGTGCCATTGAAGAAAGTTGTGCTATTATTACCCACGATACCCTACCCACTCTCAGGGCAGATCGGATTCAACTGGGACAATTATTTCAAAATTTAATTGGCAATGGGATTAAATATAAACGTCCTAACATTCAGCCTAAAATTGTAATTTCTGTTCAGGAAAAACCCGAAGAATGGCTATTTAGGGTAGAAGATAATGGCATCGGCATCAAACCCGAAAACTTTGATCGAATTTTTCAAGTTTTTCAGCGTCTTCATACCTATCAAGACTATCCGGGTAGTGGGGTAGGGTTAGCGATTTGTAAAAAAATAGTTGAACGTCATCAAGGAAAAATTTGGTTAGAATCAGAATGGGGTATCGGAACCACATTCCATTTTACATTACCAAAATTGGATTAGGGTAATATGAAACGTTCTAAAGGATCACAAATACAAGTCTTACAACAACAACTGACCACAGAAATTAAAGCACGTCAACAACTGGAAATGGCACTCCAAGAAAGTCAATCCCATTGGCGAGACCTGTTCCATTTATCACCCATTGGCATGGCAGAAATTTCCTTGGAGGGGAAGTTTTTAGAAGTCAATTCTTCTTTTTGTAAGTTTGTGGGGTATTCTCAAGCTGAATTAATAGAATTTCAATTTAATCAAATTACCCATCCTGATGATCAAAGCATGAGTTTTGAATCTTTCAATCAATTAATTACTCAAAAAATATCACAATTTCAAATTGAAAACCGTTATAAACATAAACAAGGACACTGGGTTTATGCGATTGTCAATGGTTATCTACGTTTAGATGCCCAGGGCAAACCCCGTTCTGTTATGGGTCAAATCCAAAATATTACCCAGCGCAAATTGGCCGAGGAAAATATTAAGGAGCGGGAAGAATATTTACGTTTAATTTTAAATAATATTCCCCAGCAAGTCTTTTGGAAAGATACGAATTTAGTCTTTAGGGGATGTAATACAAATTGGGCGGAAGCGGCACAGTTAGAAAGTCCAGAATATGTGATTGGAAAAACTGACCATGATCTATTTTCCGATCCTAAAATTGGGGACTTTTTTCGCGCCCAGGATCGGCGGGTGATGGCTTCAAAACAAGCGGAAATGCACTTGATTGCCCCTAAACAAAAACCTTCTGCTGATGGCCGAAAATTATGGTTAGATATTAGTCGCATTCCCATGCAGGATTCCGAGGGAAATGTGATTGGAATTTTGGGGGTAATTGAAGATATTACGGAACGAAAAGAAATTGATGAAAAGTTAAGATTAACGCAATTTTCTATTGAAAAATCCAGGGATTATTTCTTATTTACAGATTCTCAAGCCCATTTTTTTGATGTGAATGAAGCCGCTTGTCATGCCTTGGGATATTCCCGAGAAGCATTATTAAAAATGCGGGTTAAAGATATTGATCCCCAAGCATTAGAAGACGCCTGGCCGATTTCTTGGGAGGAGTTAAAACAACAGGGTTCTTTTACCTTTGAATCGATTCATTTAACCCAAACTGGTCAAGAAATTAGTGTGGAAATTACTTTAAGTTATTTAGAATATAATAATAAAGAATATGGTTGTGCGATTGTTCGGGATATTTGCGATCGCAAACAAGCTGAAATTGCCTTACAACAAGCCAAAGAAGCCGCAGAAACTGCAAATCGAGCTAAGAGTGAATTCCTCGCCCGCATGAGTCATGAATTGCGAACTCCGATGAATGCTATCTTGGGATTTACGCAACTCATGGAACGGGATTTAAAGCGAAATTCCCAGGTTTTATTGGCAGAACATCAAGAACATTTAGACATTATTGGTCGCAGTGGTGAACATCTATTGAATTTAATTAATGATGTTTTGGAAATGTCTAAAATTGAAGCCGGACAAATTGTATTAAATCCCTCTAAATTTGATTTACCCTCTCTCCTCAATTCAATTAAAGATATGTTAGCGTTTAAAGCTAAATCTAAGGGTTTAGAGTTTAATATTATTTCGGACTTGGGTTTTGCCGAATATATTGAAACAGATCAAAGTAAATTGCGACAGGTATTAATTAATTTATTGGGAAATTCAATTAAATTTACTAATAAGGGATCTATTACTTTAAAAGTCAAACCTTTAAATAATAGGATTTCTTCAAATCAAGTTTTACTCAGCTTTGAAATTGAAGATACGGGGTCAGGGATTTCAGCCGAGGAATTAGAGTTACTCTTTCAACCCTTTATCCAAACGGAAACCGGACGTAAATCTCAACAGGGAACCGGATTGGGGCTATCCATTAGCAAACAGTTTGTAGAATTAATGGGAGGAGAAATTACCGTCAGTAGTCAAGTAGGAAAAGGCACAATTTTTCGATTTTATATTCAAGCTAAATTAGCAATTTTTTCCGATGTGAGTTGTCAAGAAATGCCCCAAAGAGTCATCGGTTTAGCCCCGAATCAACCCAGCTATCGGATTTTAGTAGTTGATGATAATTGGACAAATCGACAGTTAGTAATTAAGGTTTTAAAACCTTTAGGATTTCAATTAAGAGAAGCAGAAAATGGTCAAGAAGCTATGACAATTTGGGAAAATTGGCAACCGGATTTGATTTTTATGGATATGCGAATGCCGATTATGGACGGTTATGAAACAACCCGAAGAATTAAACAGCATTTACCCGAAGGTCAATCAACTGTTATTATTGCTTTAACAGCCAGTGCATTACAACAGGATCAATCCGTATTTTTATCAGCAGGATGTGATGATTTTATCAGAAAACCCTTTCGAGTAGATCTGTTATTTAAAAAAATTTCTGAATATTTGGGAGTTAGTTTTATCTATGAGGAAGATGCACCGGAGGTCAATAGTCCTCCACCACAATTAAATAATCTGGCTGAATTAACCCCGGAAGTATTAGCATTATTGCCAAAATCAATTGTTCAAGAATTATATCAAGCTTCCCAGAAACTTAATTCTAAATTAGTCAATGAAGCAATTAAAAAAATTCCGGTTTCTCATCAACCAATTAGTCAATTATTAATCCAATTAGCCGATAATTTTCGATATGATCTGATTATGGATTTAACCCAGGCGATCGCTACAAGTCAATAGGAATATTCCTTAATCTTTGATAATGCTAGGGAACAGGGAACAGGGAATAGGGAATAGGGAATAGGGAATAGGGAATAC
>DATNRE010000007.1:0-8092 GCA_036703685.1 Candidatus Obscuribacterales bacterium | reverse complement strand
ATTGTCCAAATAACATCAACGTCATTAGGCGGTAGCCCGTTTTAGTCAAACAAACTTAATTGTTTTAATGGTTCTTCAATCTCAATTAATTCGGTTTTGGGATTGAAAATAATCAAAGGAAGTTTGGCTTTTCGTGCCATTGTAATAGTTAGATAAGTTCCTCCGATTGTTCGCCCATCCCAGACCGCTAAACCGAGTTGTGAATTGTTAACAAGATATTGGTCACGAGCTTGCATAACGCCTGGTTGATATTCTGGGTAAAGGATTTTGACTTCAATCGCAGTAGCTAAGAGTTCTTCCTTATATTGACGATAGCCACTGTGACCTAAATAACTGGTGTATTCCCGTTCAGGACAAGGATAAATAGCTTTCCAACTTAATCCTCGTTCGCTCCAAATTCGTGCCGCTGCTTGGTCAACTCCCACAGCCATTCCTGATAGAAAAGTTGTGAATCCTCGTTCAAGAGCAATATCGGTTAATTGATTAACTCCGAGTTCAGCTTTGGGTCGAATAATGCAACGATGACCAGTAATAAAAGCGGTATTCATGGTAGAATATAAAGAAAAACAGCAATAGCTTGTAGCGGTAGCCAATAGTAAAAAAAAACCCAACTAACTAGATTAAATCTAATTAATTAGGGTTTTGTTAAGTTAAGTTAGTGGTTTGTAGCCTTTGGATTCATTTAATTTCCAGAAAACTAAACTAAATCTTTCTGGGGTAATAATTTCCTTAACTGCATGGAGAACCTTACAATTAAACTCGGTAATGTCACCATCCTGAAGAAGATAATCAGTTTGTTCTGGTTCACCATAACTAAAGATTGCCTCACCGAGATTAACACTAATTGCTTTAGGATTTGAGTATGTATGATCCCGATGTAGGTCAATTCTGCCATCACTGATTTTGCTATCAGCTAGAGAACCTCCAAAAGTTAATAAGCCAATATCACAACCCGGATAAACTCGTTGGGAAAAGTTATAGATTCTGTCATCAAAATAACCTTTGCTGAGTTGTCCGTTTCTGAAATCAACCTCATGGAAAAGCCAGAGTCGATATCGACCTTTCGCATAGTTACTAGGGTCTGGGATTAATTGAGATTTCAGACTTCGACACCAATCTCGCAATGCTTCTGGATTCTGAACAGTAGTTAACTTTCGGAGTTGAGTTGAGAATTTTAATTTAGTTTTGTTCATTTGATTTAACCTAAAAACTTCAATTACTTTTAATGTTGAATTAGGAATATCTAAAGTGACTCCAGAAGGTAAAGACTTAATGGATTTGTTGTGGCAATTGCCATCTGTTGTTGAGGTGATTTTCCCTTCAAGGATACAAACTGTTTTGATGCCAGAATCAGTGATTGCATCGTATCGAGATTGAGTTGTATAGGCTTTAACTTGATGAATGGTTGCGACTAATCTACTTGTTTTGAGATAATTTAGAAACATTGGTAAGCCGATTGAAGCTAAGATACCAATAATGACAATAACAACTAAAAGTTCAGTCAGAGATTTGCCGGATTCAGAAGATTTCATGGTAATTACAAATAAAACAACTGCCACTTCTGCGCGATAGCGTCTTACTCCTAAATCTTTAAATTCCTAAGTCTTTAAAAGTCAATAAAAAAAACCCCAGATTCCTCTAAGGTTTTTAGTTATTTAGTTAAAGTCAGAAAGGTTCGTCAGGTTCAGTGAAGAAGTCAACTGAATTAATATCGTCATTGTACGGTTCAATTAGTTTTATAGAAACTGATTCAGATTCAATTTCAAATTCAAGAGGTTCGATAAGACTTGAATATCTTGAAATCATCTTGGATTTTTCCCGAAATTCTATAACTTCTTTAGTGTCTTCAATATCTTCAGTTTCTTCAATATCTTTAATATCATCGTCCCAAAGATAATCATAAGGAGATGGTGAATTATCAGGACAGAAACAGGGTTTTCCGCCACAATCTAGCCATTGACCATTGAGTTCATTCATGGTAATATTTATGTTAGTTAGAAAAAACGACAAAACACCTATCTTTAGCGGTAGCTACCTCACAAATAACTACAGCTAAAGATTTAATTAGATTTAATTAATTAAGACAACACGGCAACGTTTACCAAGTTGTTCAATATTTCGTTTAGTTCCAGGGCTTTTACCATCCCAAATAGCTAAACCAAAATCAGCAGAACTCATCATTAATTTATCTCGAAGGCTATAGTTTCCCTGGACTTTAACGGTTCCCCAATTACCAACATTATTTCTGAGGGTACTAAAGGCAAACCAAACTTGAACATGATCGTAATTCACTGAATCAAGATAAGTTTGAACTAATAAATCAACACCAGGAGCATCACCAATTAAAATCTCATAATTGAGTTCAATGATTTTGTTGATTCTAGTTAGGGCTTCTGGATTTAGATTTGTGATTGAACGTGAACCTGAAATTGCTACAGTGATTTTCATTGATTTAGTTGTAGTTGATAATTAAAGAAAAAACCCCAACTAACTAGATTGAATCTAATTACTTGGGGGTTTATTTAGGTTTATTTGACGAGATTCAACTTAAAACCTAATTGCTTCAATAGTTCGTAGAAGGCTTCAGGTTGCATCTTGTCGTGAGAGTCGATACCGCCTAATGGTGATAGAGCCTCAATGCGATGGATAAAACTAACAGCCCGGATAACGATTTCTGCATAGGGTCGCTGATCCTCATGCTTAATCAATAAAGCGATTTGCTCGTGATTCATCGCCATTGACAGCAAGCTCTTAAATTCTCGTGTTTGCTGGTTGCGACTGTTCTGAATTTGATGCCAGAGATTCTCCCGAAAACTTTGGGGAGTATAGCCAAAAGTCTGAAATTCTTTCCCCATATCAACTAAATGTTTTCGGTTTTTACGGGAAACTATTTTGATGTTTAGAATTGGAAATTGAAAGTTAGTCATTGCTTGTTACCAAAAAACTTCACGGACTCTTTGCGATAGCTCCCCCACAGCAAAGCCCCAATAAAAAAAGCCTTAATCCCACAAGGAGACTAAGACTTTAATTAATTGGAGTTTAGAAATTAGAAAGGTTTGGGGTCGTATTCGGAATCAGCTTCTTGATACTTTTGTTTCAGTTGACTGACTTTTGATTCAGTTGATTCTTTGGGTTTGTAATTAGACTTTTGCTCATAATAATCAGACCGGATTTCCAACAATTCTTCTTCGGTATAACCCATGTCTTTGATGAACTTTTGAACTTTGGGTAAATCCATTTTGTTGATTTCATGCTTGAGCCATTCGGTTTTGAAGATTTCATAAAGTTCTAAACCTTTGATGGGTTCTCCATTGGCATCTTTCAAATCTTTGTTGGTACTCTTATAATGTTGCCAAGCCAGGATTCGGAAGCAATCAACGAGGGTTGAGGTTGTCTTTTGGGCTTTAGTTTGAATCAGGATAGACATGATGTATTTAAGAAAAGAAACAACACCTATCTTTAGCGATAGCTACCCTATTCAGAAACTTTGAAATACTCTATACTCCAAATTGAATAAAGCAGAACCAAATTAACTTTACCTTTTCGGGTTCTGCCTAAATATCTACCTGGAAATCTCACGAAAATCCCATTATCAGCAATGGCAAATATTATCCCAACTTTCCCAATTAGATTAGGATATTCTCCTTCAGAATCAAGCCCAGTTATTTTGATTTTCTGGTTTCGTTTGAGTTTTGGAAATAAAGGTAGTTCTAGTTGAAGGAATTGAATAGATTTAAGGGGTGAATTTCTCATACAATACCTTCTCCACTTGTTGAATTAATTCACTCATTTGTGTTATCCTTAATTTGTACAGAATTGAACGCAATAGCAAAACCAATAACGTTATTCCCTTGAGTAACATTATTGGTTTTGTTATTTGTTATTGAATTTATTGAAGTTCATTAAAGAGATTCAACAAACTATCAACAGAGAGTTCTTTAACTTTAAATTCAAGAGGAAAATGTTGATTACGTTTAGAATAACGGAACTCCTGAATGTGACCGCCATAGAATTGAATTTGGTCATAGAGGATTGATTGTTCTTCGGTTGTCGAACCAATGTAAGCAATAAAACTGGTGAATCCCGAACTAGAATCAGGAGCCTCTGACCAATTAAATTGATTGTTTTTGGTTCCCACAATCGTAATGCGATCGCAAAGCTCGACAACCCAATAATTGCCATGAGGACTTGATTTTAAAACTTTACCTGGAATGCCTGCAAAAGTTATGGTATTCATAGATCTGGTTCAAATAAACTTCATCAAATTATCGCGGTAGCGTTTTAATTTTTATGATATAGTTAGAATGTAAATGAAAGTTTTGATATCCAAGCCAAGAAAAAAGCATTAGTTAGAAATTCTAATTAATGCTTTTACCTCAGAATCTAAATTAATTAAATCTAAATAAACCTAGAAAAAACCGGATGACGAACTGAATTAGCTTTAGTAAGTCCAAGATGGATTACTTCAAGTTGACGTCCCCGATAGTTTGATTGATTATTCCAAATCTCCAAACGTTCAGCATCAGAAAACCCCGTACCGACTCTAGCAGCTACAGGAACTCCCAACAATTCAGATTGAACAGAAATCTTGCCAAGGCTTTGAGAGTATTTGCCAGTACCTTTAAAGAAACCAGTACAAATAAATATGTTTTTCTCAAAGTTCTTGACTTTCAATAACTCATTGCTTCTCCCCTCGTAATAAGCCCTATCAGGATGCCGCAGGATTGTTCCTTCGTTTGACAGACCGTTATCTTTATTGAATTGATTCTGAGCTTGAATAGCAACGGGATTATTTTCAATCAAAGTATAGGGAGTAGCGACAATAATTGATTGATCAGAAGGGATAACCCCCGGAATAGTATCAATCATTTCTTGGGTACTTAACCATTCTCTGGAATCTATTGAAAGGATAGCAAATATATGGAATTGTAGTCTTTGTTTCTTAGATAAATCGTACTTTTTCCCTCCTCTAACGATACCAGAAATGACATCAAAAGGTGTACCAGGAATATAAAGCTCACCATCGAGAATATAGCCTTGTTGCTTACAAATATCTAGGATATGGTCTATTCCAACGAATTTTGATTTGAATGTTCGACTAAAAATTGCTTGTTCTGTTGGTAAGTAGAGTCCCCGTACCCCATCAAGTTTCGGTGAACTCCACCAACTTGAAACCCCATAATTTCTAGTGGGATAATAATTGTTCGCAAGCTGACAAGAGAGTGCCATTTTTGTTGTCCTAAAAATCAACTTTATGATAAGATAATACTATCAAATTATCAGGTGAAATTATGACTGCGGGGAAATTAAGTTTCACTCAAACTGAGTTTAGAATCAGAGAAGATGGGAGTTATATTGGGGCTAAAGTTTCTGTTGAAAGAACTGAGGGAAATACAGGATTAGTTAGTGTCAAAGTAACAAATAGTTCGGCGAGTAGTTTGGGTCGTGCTACTCGGAAATTAGATTTTCTTCCAATTAATCCAACAACTTCTACTGGGAGTTCTCAATTATTAACTTGGGAAGATGGAGAAGATGGAATAAAAACCCTTGAGTTTACTATTATTCAAGAAAACCTTGTTGAAGGTGATGAGTTTATTCCCCTATCTTTGGGAAGTTTTAAAGGCGGTGCGGTTGCTGGTGCTATTCCTAAATGCAATCTAATTATTGTTGATGATGATTCGGCTAAAGGAGAAAAAGGTGATAAGGGGGATAAGGGTGATATTGGTTTACCAGGGATTCAAGGGATTCAAGGGATTCAAGGGATTCAAGGAGAAAAAGGCGATAAGGGAGAAGCAGGGGTAGGATTGAAATGGAAAGGAAATTGGGTTTATGGTCACTATGAAGTCGGGGATTTAGTTAGTTATTTTGATGCTGTTGAATGGGCAGTTTATATCTGTACTAATAAACCAGTAATTAATTACCCAATTGGATTATCTGATTATTCTGGTTTTGAGGATTCCAGCATTTTCCCCAATGTTTCGCCCTATTGGCAATTATTTTGCAAGGGAGCAAATGGTCGAGACGGCAGAGACTACAACATCATCTACAAAGGGGTGTGGAGCCCAGAAACCCTCTACGTTCAACGGGATGCGGTACTTTTTAATGGAAGTTCCTATGTTTGTATTAAAGAGAATGGAAAGGGACGCAACCCCGGTTCTGAACCTACTTTCTGGGCATTGGTGGCTCAAGGAACCCAGGTATTTTTTGGTAGTGGATTTGCCACACTTAAAAAACATTTATTTGCCTGCCGAACCTCAGATACTGCTGGAGGCACGAGAACTTTCCCCCATGGTCTGAATGGCTCTGGTGTTAAGGGTTATTCTGCCGTATTAAGAATGTCTGAACCCGTTGGACAGTTCGGATATGCGCCGCTAATTTTACCAGGAGGTTTCCGTACCCTCCCCGGATACTCCTACGATATTGCTGTTAATAATACCCACATTGTAATTGTTACTACTGCCTCGGATAGCTCAAAGATTCTTGACAAAGAAGTCTTTGTGACCTTTGACACTTTCTAATCCATTCTGTTGTCCCTAATTCTAACTTTTAGGGATAACAAACTAATAACAAACTAATAACAAAAATATTATGGCAAAACTAACAGCAAGATACCTACAAACTTTAAAGAATCGAGTTGTTGATTCTGGGAACTCTAAGAGTTGGTTAGGAAAAGATATCTTAGAGATTAGTTCTGAAATTTATGGGTTGATCAATAATGGGGTTAATAATTTTCCTGTTGTTAATATTTTAACGGGATTAACTGAACCAATATTAGAACCAATAAAACTGATAGCAGAACAACTTATCGCCCTTCCTGATATTGGTATTATGGCAGGATTAGTCACCCTAGAATCAATCTACGGAATCAACAAAGCCTATAATACAAAACTCTATAGGGGACAAAATCTATTAGCTTATGCAAATAGCATAATGAATCGTGATATCCCAGATTCCGATGATGATTATTATTATATTATGGGGATTTCTGCCTACAATGAAACTCTTAATATTCCCTTATTAAATAGTCAGATTAATTTGCTTCAATCTAAAGTTGGAGGGATTCAATCTCAAGCACAATCGGTGATAGATAGTTTTGAATCTAAGTTTGGTATTGATTATATTCAAGATAAAATTACTGAACTTGAAGGATTAATATTAGAAGCCCGAGACACTGCATCTTCAACTATTAAAAATCAACTCTATCGTCTCAGAAGTTTTGTTAAAAAGTTTATGGCAATTACTTCTAGTTCTCAATCAATACCAATATCAAGTTATGGGAGTTTTGGGGCAATTGAATTAATAGTACCAACATTAACACCAAAGTTAGGGGATGTTGTAGGGGTAATTAATCAACTAGCAAATTGGTTTTTATCAATGTTTAGTATTCCGCAACAAATCCTACAAGTATTAACCCATACGGTAACATCAGTTGTTTGTAAAGCTATTGGTTCAGCAGGTGCTGAAGTTAGTAGGTATTTATCAGCAGGATTATTACAATCTTTACCTCAATTAGTGCCTAAAATTGGCAGTGCTACCGGAACCCTTTTTGGAGGAGCTTGGGCAACTCTAATGGGTTATGCTCCCTGGATTGCTTTGGTCGCAGGACTTATTTTAGTTGCCATTAAATTAAGTGATAAGAAAGTAAAATTTGGCAATCTTGTTTATCTTTTTGGAGTCAAAGCAATCGGTAGAAGACCAAGTACAGGATTTGCCGTAACTTACGATATGAATGAGGCACAAATGAGAGCATTTATTGTTGATTTTGCCAAAGAATTACTTAATGAACTAAACACAGCTTACGTTAATCTTTGGGCATTTAATATTAACAATAATGATGAAATTGCCTTGATGTTTGATTTAACAAATATTAATAATCCTATAGAAATAACTGATAAAGCCATTCAGAAAGCTACTTGGGATTTATTCAAACACTTTGCTGATGATGACGCACCACCATTTTAGTTATCTAATTATTAAATTAAATTATTAAATTAAGGAGAATTATGCCAACAGCATTTACGAACATAACGGATGAAAAAGGGCTAGAAGGTCAGATAATAACAGTTTCAACCTTCTATGTTTGGGATTGTAC
>DATNRE010000006.1:0-2995 GCA_036703685.1 Candidatus Obscuribacterales bacterium | reverse complement strand
ACAAGCTGAAATGTTAGCTCACTTATCCACTGCTACCTTTGCAGACGTTTACCGTCGCACAATGGCGGAAAACATGGCGTTATTCTCTGATATTAGTGACAAGAATCACGATGAGTTTATGGGGTCAATTGTCGAGAAATTTGGACAGTTGGGAAAGGGAACAGACCCGAACGAGTTGCCACAGAGAATGTCGGAAAAAGCCCAACAGAATCAAGCCAAAACGGCGGCGTACACGGAGAAGGTTCGGCAGAATTTCAACCCCCGAACCTGGATGAATTAAAAGCTGAATTAAAAACTTTGAGAGAGACGGTATCTGTACTAGAGAGCCGTCTCTCCAATCAATCCACCCATTACGAAGGATTAATCATGAGAGCTATTTTAACACGCTTCAAAGGCATTTTAAGACAATTAGAAGCCATTACCCCCAATCATTACGACGGATTGATTATGCAGTGTTTGGGAGGTTTCTGATCATGAAATATACCCCTATCCCCCAAGACCTTGAGTTCTGGAATCATGTCCTATGGGTGATTCCTAACCCTGCTTTTGTGCGTCGTTTTACTCCCCAATGGATAGAGATTGGTAGAGTCAAACCCGATGGATTTTCAGCTTACGAAAAAATACCTTTTTAGGAGAATTGAAAACATGAAAAACATAATTTGTTTCTGCCTTGGGTGTATTTTTACCACGGGTTTGTTTTTGTCAATTAATCCCAAGGTAACACACCCGCACCCGCACCCAGAGCCAACAACACAACCCGAGTCGGAGAAGTGGCCGTAATGGGAATATTAAGTAGTTTGAAATCATTTTTTGTCGGGGGTGAATCTGAAAACTCCCGACTTCCCGACGTTAATCAGAACGCCATTACACCGGAAAACTTCACCCCTAACCAAGACAACTTATATACCAGTTCCCTGTTAGTTAGGGAGGCAAATAACCGGGGCTGGATTGTCGATGATGAACTTGTCAAACAGTCCGGTGAAATTGCCAACAGTGCCAAACAGAACGCCAAAAATGTTAAGAAGTTCGGCAAGAATATTAAGACATTATCCAAAGCTGAATTACTCACAGCTAAGGAGATGAACAAAGCCGTTAAATTAACGGCAGATAGTGACTCTAAAAAGTACGGAATCGTCACCGAGACTCAATCGTTATTGGATGCTCAGAATGTAGCGTACGCAACGATTAAAGCTAATTACAAGGAACAGTTAAAAGCCACTAATCAAAGGGTTGCTGATAGCTTGAACGGTTCCCAAAGTAAACGAGATAAGTTAAAGGGACGGTGATTATATGGCTAGGGTTTTAAACTTTACAGCCTATTTTGTTGGCTCGATTTGTTGGGTTACGACCGGGGGACTGATAACCAGATATTACCCTAAATTACAGGCTTGGTACTGGGTATTCTTTACCCTGTTCTTATTGTGTTTAATCGGTCTAAGTTCTTACTATGGCAGAAAGTCCTATGTAGGACTTCTCAACACATCAGAAGCAGTGTTACTGGGATTAGCAATCACTTTATTTGTTGGGACGGTATTGGGGGGAATAGCAAGTTATGTCTAACCCTATTCTGATTAGTAGCGCCCTCTGGACTGCCACAGGCGCGGGTCTTATGTGTTGGGGATTAAGTCAACCATTCCCAAGTCCTAATAAGTTCTATGGCTTTGGAGCGGGTGCGATCGCATCGACAATTGGGTGTATTTTGTCCTATCCAGCCATGAAGCGGAACGAGCGCCAAATAATCAGACAGGACACGGCGGATCAGATATTTGACATTGGTGAGGCGGCGGTGATTGAACGCTATAAGCAGGCGGTTTTTCCGTCGCCTAAAATGCCCGACTTAAATATCTATAATCACGTTTTGGGAATCATGCCGGGGGACGTTGTGGAGACTGAAGATAAACCCCCAACAGTTGCCTTTGATTCAATACTTGATAGGGGAGTAGGAATCTGTTTGTTTGGTGATAGTGGCTCCGGTAAATCCAGTGCAACCAAATATCTGTTAGGTCTAGCATCACAGGGTAGGGAATTGCAATTAATCTCCTGTGACCCACATTTTGATGGGGAGTCGAATTTTGGCGGTGATGCCCTGATTATTGACGATTACCCAACAATCCTAAAGTGCGTTCAGTGGTCACTCGATGAACTTGACAGAAGAAAGGCACTCAAGAAACAAGGGATTAAAAGTTTTCCTAAACTGGTTTTTATTTGGGAGGAGTGGCCGTCAATCCGGTTCACTGCCAAAAAACAGAAATTAGATGTCTGTGAGGAGGCTATTATCCGGCTTGGTTCCGAGTGTCGCAAGTACGATATGTTGAGTATTTTCTGCTCCCAAAGTGGAAACACTAAAGCGATGGGATTGGAGGGATTAGGAGACTTTTTACAAAATTATTCCTTAATTCGGTTGGGCAAAATTTCCATCAAACACGCCAAAAACTTGCCAGATCAAAGGGTTTTAGCTTGTCTTAAATCTGTTGGCTATCCTTGCCTTGTAGATGATGACTTATCGCAGCATCCAACGCACGGGAATTACCAACAATTTAAGGATGGGCAACCACCTCAAAACCTTTTATCAGTTCGGACAATTCCGATTAGTTTGGATGAGATTTTGGGGGATAAGGTTTCTGTTGAGAGGGAACAGGAAACCCCCAAGCAACCGCCAAAAACTGCTACAACTTCCCCTAGCTTTGATATTAAGAAACTAGAGAAAAAACCAGAGAATGATTCAAACCCCGATGATAAGTTCATGCAGATTCTAGCCTTCTGTAAAGGCAAGGATAGTGTATCTGTAAGGGATATTCAACGTTCATCTATTGGGTCTAATTTATCGGCAGATGCCATTAAGTATGCGTTTCAAAGATTAGAAGAAATGGGTCATGGGACTGTTGAATCGGTAAAGGTTGGGGGATCTGTTTCTGTCCGTTTTACCCCTGTTTAGCCGTCATTCGGTGTCGGTGGCAACGAATGGGTGTCAGTTACCGTGTCAGTCAATCACAGA
>DATNRE010000005.1:0-4346 GCA_036703685.1 Candidatus Obscuribacterales bacterium | reverse complement strand
TAGGCAATTCTTCTAAGATTCGATAAAATCATCAGATCTTGATAGGATCGGTTATCCTAATGTTCTATGTTCCTATTTTGACCCAAAATGTCATCTGTCTTCCAAGAAATTCTGATTGTTTTCCTATTGATTGTCGCCAATGGCGTGTTTGCGATGTCAGAAATTGCCATTATTTCTGCGCGGAAAGTTCGCTTACAACAGTTAGCCAATCGAGGCAATAAAAAGGCAAAAGTAGCTTTAGAATTAGCCAATTCTCCCAATAGTTTACTCTCAACGGTGCAAGTGGGAATTACCCTGATTGGGATTTTAGCGGGGGCCTTTGGAGGAGCCGCAATTTCAGCCCGATTAGCCACCCAATTAAATAATATCCCAATTTTAGCTCCCCATAGTCAGGTCTTGAGTTTTGCGTTTGTGGTTATTATTATTACTTATTTATCCTTAATTATTGGGGAATTAGTGCCGAAACGATTGGCTTTAAATGCTCCTGAATCAATTGCCATTAGCATTTCTATGCCCATGCGTTGGTTATCTAATGTTAGTTCTCCAATTGTCTATTTATTGAGTTTATCGACGGAATTAATTTTAAAACTTTTGGGTAGTAATACTTCGACGGAACCGGAAGTTACCGAAGAAGAAATTAAAATTATTATTGAACAGGGAACGCGATCGGGAATTGTGGAGGAAGCGGAACAAAATATTGTGGGGCGGGTGTTTGAATTAGGCGATCGCCAAGTCAGAAGTTTAATGACCCCTCGCCCTGAAATTTTCTGGATTGATATTGATGATTCTGCCGAAGAAAATCGTCAGAGTATTGCCCAAAATACCTATACTCGCATTCTAGTTTGTCAAGAAGATTTAGATCATGTTTTAGGGTTTATTAAAGTTGCGGATTTATTAACTCAATGCCTATCCGGTCATCCCTTAGATTTAACAGCAAACTTGTGTCGTCCCTTATTTGTTCCTGAAACGACTTCTGTGTTAAAAATTTTAGAACTATTTAAACAGGGAGAAACCCATTTTGCGGTGGTTGTTGATGAATACGGCGTGATTCAAGGATTAGTCACCTTAAATGATATTTTAATGGAATTAGTCGGTGATATGCCCTCCTGGGATAATCCTGAAGAACCCCAAAAGGTTCAGCGAGAAGATGGATCTTGGCTTTTGGATGGAATGTTGCCTGTAGAAGAACTTTTTGAGCTATTTGACTTAGAAGATTTATTAAAACAATCCGAAGGCAACTATCACACCGTTGGCGGATTTGTGATTACCCATTTAGGGCGGATTCCGGCGGCTGCGGATTATTTTGAATGGCAAAATTTACGGATTGAAGTGATGGATATGGACGGAAACCGAGTGGATAAAGTATTAATTGCGCCGTTGCCTTATAATCAGGATTTTCAACCCGAATAAAGTCAAATTCCAGCTATTTTTGACCTAGGGGAAATTGACGATTTAATTGTATTTATGCTAAAAAAAATATCCTTATTTCCTATAAAATTAAAATTCCTGCCTAAAATTCTCCTCCTGCTTTTTTGTTGGACGATTTTACCCTTATTTTTAGTAGAAATATTAATGATTGTCCTCGAACCCAAATTATCCCAAGGACTTTATCAATACGATCCTGATTTGGGGTTTAAAATTCGTCCCTACGCCAATGGAAATAATCAATTTGGGTTTAATGATCGAGATTATCCCCTGCAAAAAGAACCGGGAAAATATCGAATTTTAATTCTGAGTGATTCCTTTAATTGGGCGGGGGGAAAAGAGGGAAATTATACCGCTTTATTAGAAAATAAATTTGCCCAATATTATCAAAATTCCCAGGTTGAAGTGATTAATGCGGGATACCCGGGAACTCACACAGGGGAGCAATTAGCGTTATTAAAAAAATATGCCCTACAATATCATCCAGATTTAGTTGTATTAGGTTTTTTTGTCGGGAATGACTTTATTGATGCTAAACCCAACCGCAAACGGATTATTGTGAATGATATTTATATTGATATTGATAAACGAAAGGAGTTAAAAATATTCGGTTATCCAATTATCAATCAATCTCGTCTGTTACTGTTTATTCAACAAAAATATAAGGTTTTTCAAGAAGCCCAAAAAGCTCAAAAACAATCAATTTTACCCTATCAGCTACAATTTGTGATTAATCAGGCTGAACCGGAAAAATCCCCAGGGATTCTATCCCTAGAAACCTTTCTAGCGACGGAAAAAACCCGCTTAGATTTTTGTAAACGCCAAGATTTGCAAAAAAGAGTTTGGAATGATAATATTAACTATGTTCTCCAAAGTATTGATGAAATGAATCGGCTATTACAACAGCGAAATATTCAGTTTATCGTTGCCATATATCCCGATGAGTTTCAAATCAATCCTCATTTACTCAATCAAATTCAGAAAAAGTATGACTTAAATTTATCCAAATATGACCCAAACTGTATGCAAAATCTTTTGATTTCCCATCTGCAATCCCAACAAATTACTTATATTGATTTCCGCCCTCGGTTTCAAGCTGAACAAAAACAAATTCCCTTATACTTATTACAAGAACCTCACTGGAATTCAGCCGGAAATCAACTGGCTGCGGAAATATTATTTGAGAATTTAATTTCCAAAACCAATCAATTTTTTAAACTTTTTTCTCCTTACCCTAACAAAATTTAAAATGCAAAAAACCAAACTGAAAGCTGTTACTCAAATTCTCGGACAAACTGCATTAATCGCTTTAATTACGTTTGTGATGTCCGAAATAACCCTCAGAATTTATAATAAAATTAATCCTAGTTTTGTCTTTTATGATTCTTCCTATAACCGTTTTCGGGGAAAAGCTAACGCCCCCGACTATGATTTTAAGTTGAATTCCCAAGGTTTTAAGGACTTAGAATTTACCGTAGAAAAACCTGCGGAAACCCACCGAATTTTAGGGATAGGAGATTCCTTTGCTTATGGTGTTGTTCCCTATCAATATAATTACTTAACGCTGTTAGAAAAAAAATTAAATCAATCCGGTAAAAAAACTGAAGTGATTAATATGGGAATTCCCGGGATGGGGCCAAAGGATTATTTATATCTTTTAGTGAATGAAGGATTAAAATTAAATCCTGACCGAGTTGTTTTATCCTTCTATATTGGCAATGATTTTTTAGATAATTCCATGACCGCTCACCTGAGAACAGAGGAACAATCCTATGTCATTGCTCTGATTAAATCTTTCATTAAACTTCAAAGCCATTATCAAGGTACATTCATCAACCCGGTGCTTAAATATGACGATAACCAACCCAGTATTGATAGTGCTAAATATCTGAAAGATACGGTGAGCAAAAGTAATATGTTTGTGCGAAATCCCCCGGATGATATCTTCAAAGGTTTTTTAGAAGATGCGATGCAGGATTTAATTAAAATCAAACAAATTACCGATTCTCAAAATATCCCTTTAACCATTGTGATTATTCCTGATGAAGTTCAAGTCAATTCACAATTGCAACAGGAAGTAAAAATAGCTTTTGATCCCAATGATCCGAATTTATTAGATTTTGAACTTCCTAACCGAATATTAACAGAACGTTTACAACAGGCTAATATTGATTATTTGGATTTATTACCGAGTTTTGTCGCCGCTTCTCAAACAACTCGCCTCTATAAACCCAATGATACTCACTGGAATATCGCCGGAAATAGTTTAGCCGCAGAATTAATTAGTCAACATCTAAAAGCGATCGCTGATTAAATTAGGCTGGCTGAAAAAGGAACAGAAAACCAAAAGACTGTGCTCTTTTCTAGCTTCCTCAGCCAACCCTAATTAAGCCTTTTCTAAAGGCGCCATGGTTAACCCTTCTCGACTTAATTGTTGATGATATAATTCTGCTTGTTCTTGAGGGCCAACCCATACGGTTGCTTGACCTTCATAATGGATTTGATTTGTTAATTCCCAGGCGCTATCGGCCGTCATCCCCGGAATATATTTCATCAAACAATGACTAACGTGTTCAAAGGTATTAAAATCATCATTCAAGACAATAACTTTATAATTAGGATAGGTTTGATTAATTCTTTGACTAGAGCGAGTAGGTGCAATTGTCGGTGAACTGGTCATCCCCCGAATGGATGCTAAAATTTCTGTATTCATATCAATAACCCTAATTTCAAACACAATACAAATTAAACAATAATTTTTTATACTCTCAACCTAAACCTGAATAATTGAGGTTTTTGGCAGTGATTTAGGGTCATTATAGCTTAAAATGAGTATTTTGGTTGTCAATTGGTTAGAAATTATTTTAAGGACTGGTGATGATCCAGATGCAGTTGCTAATTGAGAAAATAATACATGGAGA
>DATNRE010000004.1:0-8159 GCA_036703685.1 Candidatus Obscuribacterales bacterium | reverse complement strand
TTATTAATTGCCGCATTGACCACATGACTTCCCATGCCCCATTCCGCTAATTTTTTTAAGATTTCTGTGATTTGAGTATGCTGATTAATGGGGGTAAAAATACAATCATTGAAGAATTTTGCTTGATGTTCTCTCCTAACTGCATTCACCAGCATGGGAATATCGGTTCCATCTTTTGAACGTAAAGAAAAATAGATTTCTTCCGCTTTTCCATAGAATTTTAACAGAGGAAAAAAATGGGTTTGACAAAAAATACGCCCAGCCAAGGGTAAAATTGAGTTTATAGATTTTCCCTGAAGTTCGTGGGTTTCATAGCCGAGTAATTTTGATAATGTATTATTGATTATGGCAATCATCTTATCATCGGTAAATGACAAAAAACCGCAGGGTGCATTATTAAGAATTTCATCAATAGAGTCTGTCATAACAGCAGGGAAGTTGAGGATAGATGAGTTCATATTTAAAAGGCAATTATGGAGTGAACAATTGGTAATGGTCAGGAATTAAGTTATCTTCATGATCGATGAATATAGTTTATTCCTGATTCCTAGAGTTAACCGTTTCTTGAATTAACCAATAGGTGGTCATTTCTCCCTTGCCTTTGACCTCAATTTGTCCCCGTTTTTCCAAGATGTAGGAATTTTTTAAGCGTTCATAGGTAGCTTCGGTGACTTGAATTTTCCCCGGTAAACCGGAGGATTCCATCCGAGAAGCGACATTAACCGCATCCCCCCATAGGTCATAAATAAACTTTTTCACCCCAATTACTCCCGCAATAACTGAGCCGCTATTGATGCCAATTCTAATTTGTAAAGGTTCGTTATATTGGGTTTGAAAATTGGCGATCGCTCTTTGCATATCTAAAGCGATTTGAGCCACAGCTTCAGCATGATCGGGCTTGGCTAGGGGTAAACCTCCGACTACCATATAGGCGTCCCCAATGGTTTTAATTTTTTCTAAACCATGCTTTTCAGTGAGTTGATCAAACACCGAAAACACTTGATTTAATCGCTCCACTAATTCATCGGGTTCAATGCGATTTGAAAGGGGGGTAAACCCAACAATATCGGCAAATAAAATGGTAACTTCATCAAATTTTTCGGCAATAGAACTGCTATCATATTTGAGGCGTTCGGCAATCGATGGAGGTAAAATATTCAGTAATAGTTTTTCTGAACGTTCTCGGCTTTCTTGGAGTGCTTTGTCGGTATTTTTCCGTTCTAATTCGGCACCAGCCCGGGCTGCAAATACTTTTAAAACCAGTTCTCTAGTTTGGTCATCTTGCATACAGTTGGTATCCAAAACAGCAATATGACCAATGACATTTTCTGATGAATCAATCAGGGGAATTCCCGCATAACTACGGGCTTTTAACTCGACTAAATCTTGATCTTCTGGAAACCGATTAACAATATTATCGGGATAGCAACAATATTCCCCATTTTCAATAACTTCATGGCAAGGTGTTCCTTTTAAGTCATATTCAATATTATCAACAAAACTTCTATGAAGCCAAAATGCTAAGGTGCGAACTCTGGTTTTTTGGGGATTGGTACATTCGGTTACAAATGTATAACGAACACCTAAAATTTCAGCCAAGTGCTGAACACAGGAGCGAAAAAAATCATCTCCGGTTTTAGAAGCTGTTCCCTCGACAATTAATTTTAGGGCTTCTTCTCGACGTTTGCGATCGCTAATATCTCGCATCACAGTCAGGACTGAATCAGAGGAAATCGGGGAAATATTAACGGATAAATCTGTTTTTTTATTTTCGAGAATTAAACTATATTCAACTTCAATAGTTTCCTGGGTTTCTAAAGCGGTTTTAATCCCTCCCAACAAAATATCGGCCTGTTTTTGGGGCAGAATATCATGAATAGTTTTGCCGATTCTTTCCTGTTCTGGATTATATAATAATTGGGTATTGGGGGTAACTACTTTCAGGTAATACCCATCCGCATTAAAAACGACAATTGATTCCTTCATTGCTTTAAATAAAGCGTTAACTTCCGCCTCGGATTTTTCCAGGGCTTGATTTTTAGTTTTCAGGGTTTTCTGAAGGACTTGAAGTTTTAATTGGGTTTGAACTCGAATTAGAACTTCTTCGATTTGAAAGGGTTTAGTAATATAATCTATTCCTCCGACTTCAAAAGCTTGGACTTTATCCTTGACATCATCTCCAGCACTTAAAAATATAACGGGTACAGAACTGGTTTTGGGGTCGGATTTTAAGATTTTACAGACCTCATAACCGGTAATTTGGGGCATATTAATATCCAGAAGAATCAGATCGGGAATTACGGTTCTCGCAGCCATTAAAGCCACATTTCCATTAATTGCTTTCCGCACTTGATATCCTTGCTGAATGAGAAAATCGGATAAAAAACGAATGTTATCAACATTGTCATCAACAATTAAAATATCGGCTTTAAATTGATTGGTGTTAATATCCATAAATCACTAACTTGACGACAGAGTGGGATAGCTGGAAGTTTGACACAGGGGATAATTTGATGGGGTTAGGGTTGTCCCCTCGTAATCTGGGGACTTGTGAGTTCTAAAATAGTTTGAAATTCAAAATTCGTATTTAACTGATTTAGGATAGTGATTAATTGTTGATTTTCAGGAGGAATTTGAGTCATTAAATGTGCAATTTTTTCATCGCTCCCTTGAGCCGCCGCATAATAGAGTTCTCCTTGCCATTCGGGTGACATTAGGGTAAGGAGATCACTTAAACTTTGTTCTGAATTTGGGGGAGAATTAGAACTTGATTGTTCTGGCTGAGTTGCATTTTCTTGATAGGTATATTGTACACCCAAATGGCGGCTAATTTTTTCCAGTAAATTGTCAACTTCTAGGGGTTTAGTAACAAAATCATCACAACCACAGGCTAAAATTTGTTCTTGATCCTCCTGAAAGACACTGGCGGTTAAAATGATAATTTTAGTTTGTTGTCCTAGGGGTGTACCTTTAATTAATTTAGTGGCGGTTAACCCATCTATGACGGGCATTCTAACATCCATTAAAATTAAGTCTGGTTGCCAAGTTTTCCAACAATCAATGGCTTGTTGACCATTTTCTGCATTCTCAATTTTAAACCCCAGACTTGATAATAATTCATTCAGTAATAAACGACTATCTACACGGTCATCAACCACTAAAATTTTATAGTCTGGCTGTCCGGGTGCAAGATGAATTGCTTTAGCTTTATTTTTATTCACAGGCAATGAACAATACTCTGAGGAATTGGTTGGAATTTCAAAGCTAAATAAACTTCCGATTCCTAACTGACTTCTGACGTGAATATCTCCGCCCATAAGTTGTACATATTTTCGACTAATGGCTAATCCTAATCCGGTTCCCTGATTAGAATTTCGTCCTGATTCAGTTTGTTTAAAGGGTTCAAAAAGTAGGTCAATTTCTTCGGGAGCAATTCCCGCCCCTGTGTCTTCGACTTCAAATAAAATAAACTCTAATTTCTGCTGATTCGTGGAATCAATAGCCGAATCTTCCCCATCTAAATCCTCTAAATTACAAACTAAGAATGATTCGGGTTGAAGAATTTGATATTTCCGTTTCACCCGGACTCGAATTTCCCCTTGAGTAGTAAATTTAATGGCATTGCTTAACAAATTTAATAAAACCTGCCGTAATTTTCCTTCATCGGTTTCTAAATAACGGGGTAGGTCAGGTGCGTACTGAAATTTTAATTCTAAGCCTTGGGATTCTGCCCGCATTTGCATCATTTTTTTTAACCCATCTAGGAGATTAATTAAATCAAACTGATGTTGATTTAGGGTAGTTCTTCCGGCTTCAATTTTAGACATTTCTAAAACATCATTAATTAAAGTTAATAAATGTTCCCCGGCTTGATTGATAATCCCCACATATTTATGATGTTTGGAAGACAACAAAGGATCTTCATTCATTAATTGAGTAAACCCTAAAATTGCATTCAAGGGTGTTCTTAACTCATGACTCATACTTGCTAAAAATTCTGATTTAGCTTGATTGGCTTTATCGGCCGCTAGGGCGGCTTTTTGTAGCTGAATTGATTGTTTTTGGGTGGTTTCTAATAATTCAGTTTGTTGTAAAGCAACGCCCAACTGATTACTAATTTGGATGGCAATATTAATTTCTACTTCCTTCCACTGACGAGGACTAGAGTTTTGGTATGTGGCGAGTAAACCCCATAATTGATTGTTAGAGAAAATCGGAGTAATAATATAGGCTCTAGCCTGAAAACTCTCTAATAAATTGATATAACATGGATTAAATCCAGCGTTATAAATATCAGGAACTGCGCGATAGTTAGATCCTTGACTATATAGACCTCCTTGGGTATCTTTTAAATAAGTATCTTGGAGGACAGAGGAATTCCTAGAAGAATTATTTTCAAAAAGTTTAACGGTACATCGTTCATTTTCCGTGGTATTTTCCTGTAATGAGGGATTATTATTTTGTTCTTCAAATAAAGACATCCAACCCGGACTAACCGATTCGGCGATGAATTCTCCACTCCAGTCCGGGCGGAACTGGTACACCACAACCCGTTCACAATTAAGCACTCGTCTTAATTCTGAAACTGTGGTGGAAAAAATTGTTTTTATGTCTAAGGTTTGGCGGATTCTTTGAATTGCTTTTGCCAGGGCTTGTTCCCGTTCTAAACTTTCTTGTAAAGCAATTTGGGTATTTTTTCTATCGGTAATATCTTCAGAAATACACAACATATGGCTGATTTTTTGATTATTATTAATAATCGGGATTTTTTGGGTTCTTAATAGTAGGTCATCACCGGCGAGATTATGAATCATAAATTCTGGGATTTCTACGGCTTTTTTGTGAGTTAAAATTTCTAAAATATGGGATCGAAAATAATCCGCTTGCTTCTGAGGTAGAAGACTATAAATATCTTTGCCTAAAATCTCCTCTCGATTGACTCCAAATATGGTTTCACAGGATTTATTCCAGAGTTCAAACCTGAAATCATTGTCAATATTTTTTACATAGATAGCCAGGGGAATATTTTCAATAATTGTATTTAAAAATTGTTGAGATTCGGCAAGTTTTTGATCCAGTTTTTTGCGTTCGGTAATATTATTAAAAGTGCAAACAATTCGTTCTAATTTACCTGCACTATTGAACTGAGGATCAATATTCAATAATAACCAAGCCCTGAGTTGAGATGACTGGCTTTGAGTCAGTCCCAGAATTAAGTTGTGGATGGGTTTTCCTTGGGAAATTGCTTGATGAATGGGTGGCATTTTCTGGGTTAAGGGATTCCCTTGTTCATCGAGAAACTGCCAAGATAGGGAAAAGATATTTTTTCCCTCTAATTCCGGTTCGGTTTCTACTAATAAATCTTGAGCCACTTGGTTACTTAAAATAATTGTTCCTTGGGGAGATAAAAGTAATACACCGACGGGCATTTCTCGAATCAGAGAACGGAAGCGTTTTTCACTTTCTTGCAGGGCGTTTTGATAAACTAATTGACTGGTATATCGTTGATCAAACACCGATATTACTAGGGTTCCAATCAGCAGAATTAAGGTGACAATTCCAATTTGTACCGCTAACCCGGAATTAGCATTGGTTTCCATTAAGTTGAGGGGAACAGAAGACTGTTCGACCATGGACATGGCCCACATTCCCGTGTAGTGCATTCCACTAATGCCAATGCCCATTACTCCGGCACTGCAAACCTTCCAGGGATTCAACGTTGATGAGGGGGAATTTCTCAGGTAAAATGCCAAACCCAAGGCCACCATGGAGGCAATAATGGCGATCGCCACCGACAGCAAAACTCGCCCTAAATTGTATTGCATCATGGCTCCAGCAACGGTCATTCCGGCCATGCCTAGATAGTGCATGGAGGCGATCGCTAATCCCATGACCACACCGCCGGAAAACACGCCCAAACTGAGTTTTGGCCGACTGAATAATAATAGGGCCAGTCCTGAAGCGATAATGGCCACCCCCCAGGAAAGTAGGGTAATCACCAGGTTATAGGTCACGGGCAGGGGGAGTTTTAGGGCCAACATCCCGATAAAGTGCATTGACCAAATGCCTGTTCCCATGGCAACAGCACCGCCTAACGTCCACAGTAGGCGACTTTGGGGGGATGATTCGGGGGTAACTCGTGTGGCGAGATCTAAAGCGGTATAGGAGGCAATCACCGCGATTAGGAAGGAGAAAGCAACTAAAAAGGGTTGATAATGGCTTTGAATGATCGTCATGGTGATTAAGAATTTCCTATCTTAGGGATTAAATTAATGATTAATAACCCAGCTTGATGATCGACAATAAAACCTGAATTGAAAGGGTTTTCTTTGATTTTATATAGAAGTTTTTCCATAGCACATGAGGGGGAAATCATCAGATTATTGACTTTATTATATCGACATCGCCCCAACTCCTAAAGTAAACATTTTGTTGAAATTCAGAGGAAGGTTTAGAGCATAGTGAATAAAAAAGTAGATTTTTGAATCCTATCTATCAAGATTTAGTCTAAAATTAGTATAAATTAATACAAAAATTAGAGATAAATGCTTGAATTTTCCTCAAGCCAATGGCTAAAACCTAATAAGCACAGGAGTTTCACAAAAACTTTTTTTTGTCAATACCCTAAAGTTAACCTCTTGTAACTTTCTTCTGCTTGAATTTTGCAAAAATGGTTAAGTCTATGCAAGGATATTGAAATGGGAGTTATCGCAGTATTCAAGGCAATTAGGACATTAGAACTCTTTCCCACCTGTTGCGGTCTTGACTGCTATATAAAACCAGTGAGAGATTGCTTCAAGAACACAACACCTGACTGAATGACCATTGATCAACTCATTGATATTCTCAAAGTCAGTTTACCCGAGGGTCTGACATCCCTCCAAGAAATGATTTTACGTTCTTCTTGGGACGGTAAAACCTATGCGTTAATGGCGTCGGAAACTAACTATGTCAAAGAATATTTGAGTCGGGCGGCGTCGGAACTGTGGTCAACTTTGAGTGATTTTTGGGAGGAACCCATTGGCAAAAATAACTTGCGCCCGATGTTCGAGTCCCGTCCGTTAACTAAAGCTCAACGCCAACTGCTAGAACAGTTTCACTGTCAAACCTTGATCTCTGTTTTAGAGTTCCCGGGCGCCCCCGTGGGCTTAGACTCTAAATTATATATTGAACGTCCTCCGATTGAAACCCTTGCCTATGAAGAAGTGACTAAACCCGGCAGTATTATTCGGATTAAAGCCCCTTGGAAAATGGGCAAAACTTCTTTACTTTTAAGAATTATTAATCAAGCTCAATCCTATGATTATAGCACCGTTATTATTGATTTTCAACAGGCGGAAAAAAATATATTTTCGAGTGTAGATAAATTTTTTCGTTGGTTTAGTCGAAATATTAGTTGGAAGTTAAAAATCCCTCCCAATCTGGATGAATATTGGGATGAAGATATGGGGAGTAAAGTCAGTTGTACGATTTATTTTGAAGCCTATATCTTACAACAAATTGAGACAAATTTAGTTTTAGGATTAAATGAAGTTAATCGTTTATTTGAATATCCTGATATTGCTGAAGAATTCTTTTCACTCCTGCGGTCTTGGTATGAACAAGCCAAAAGTAATAATACCTGGAAAAAATTACGTTTAGTTTTAACATATTCAACGGAAATTTATATTCCTTTAAATATTAATCAATCCCCTTTTAATGTGGGATTACCTTTAAAATTACCCGCTTTTGATGCTGAACAGGTTTTATCCTTAGCCCTGCGTCATGGGTTGGACTGGACTCCCACCCAAACCAAGCAACTCATGGCAATGGTTGGCGGTCATCCGTTTTTAGTTAGACTGGGATTATACTATTTATGTCGAGGGGAATTAACCCTAAAACAACTGTTACAAGAAGCGGTAACAGAAACGGGAATTTATAGTAGTCACCTACGGCGAATTTTAGCGGTTTTACAGGCAGACCCTCAACTTGAAAAAGCATTTAAACAGGTGATTTATGCCGATCAACCGATTAAATTAGCTTCTGTTGTAACGTACAAATTAGATAGTATGGGCATTGTCACCATCAAAGGAGATTCTGTTGTCCATAGTTGTGAACTTTATCGAGTATATTTTAGGAATCAATTACTTGATTAACAGGGAATAGGGAATAGGGAATAG
>DATNRE010000003.1:0-13782 GCA_036703685.1 Candidatus Obscuribacterales bacterium | reverse complement strand
AATGTAAGGCTAAAATCAATAAATGGGGTTCAATTCCTTTTAAACAATACCCCGATGCACCGGCCTTAATTAATCGTTCAATTAGGCTTTTTTGGGAATGGGAAGTTAAGACTAAAATCGGAATTTCAGGATGGTTTTGTTTGATTTGACGACAGGCTTCTACGCCTCCAATTCCTGGTAATCCTATATCTAATAATACTACATCGGGTAAATATTGATTGGTTAATTCAACGGCGGTTTCTCCATCGGTAGCTTCCCCAATAATTTTGATATCGGGTTCTTTTTGCAAACGAATATTTAATCCTAAACGGAATAATTCATCATCTTCGACTAATAAAACTCTTAATAGGTTTGATGGCATTTTTACTAACTTTTTTCAAAATTTTTTAAGTGTTACAGTTAAATTTCTCCCTGAGCCAAAGCCGGAAGACGAAAACAAAATATCGCTCCATTGGGAATTTTGTTTTCTGCCCAAATTATACCCCCATGGGCTTCAATAATTTGTCGAGTTAAGTATAATCCTAATCCTGAGCCTTGAGCTTGGCGATCGCTATTTCCCTGATAAAATCGCTCAAACAAATTTGGCAATTCTGCGGGGGTTATTCCTAGACCCTGATCCCAAATTTTCACCACCTGAAAATGAGCTTCAGACTCCAATATCACCTCAACCCGACCCCCACGGGGAGAATGATTAATCCCATTAATTAATAAATTGCTAAAAACGCGCTGAAGTTGCAGTTGATCGCCTTTTACCCAGAGAAATCGCCGAAAATTAGAGTCTCGATAACTTAAACTTAAATAAATTCTTCGGGTTGTGGCTAAATCTGTTAAAGTTGCGATCGCTTCTTCTGCAATTTTGACTAAATTAATCAGTTCCAAATTTAGTTTTAATCCCTCCGTATCATTGCGGTAAACATCCAATAAAGTTTGAACTAATTGTAAGCTACTTTGGTGAGAACGCAACATCATATCGAGAATTTTTTCTTGAGTCGAATTAATATCACCAAATTGTCTATTTTGAAAGGATTTTAGAGTTTCAATTGCTCCTAAAATTGGTGTTTTTAAATCATGGGTTAGAGTGGAAGCAAAATCTTCTCGAACACTGGCTAGTTTGCTATGAGCTTGGAGTTGAGCTTGTTGTTGGGCGATCGCTTCTTCATAACGACGGGTGCGATCGCTTAACCAACCTGTAATAATTAAGGCAAAAACAGCAATCATTCGATTAGCAACTGTTGCTGAATTGATGATTTCAGGATTCGGAAAAACCAAGTTAAATAACGTTAATAAACAAGCGATCATCGTTACTTGTAAGGTAATCCTCTGGTTCAAATGGGGGTGAGCGAGTACAATAGTAATCGTATAAAGATAACCAAAAATATATTCTGCGGGGGTCATATATTCTAATAAAATTACCACCGCGAAGAATCCTAAAATTGACCAATGAATTTTTAAAGTATTTTTTAAAATCATAATTTATTTCTGAATGACTATTTTTAATTTATAGCAACCCGCGCCGGAGTTGTAATATTTTAGGGTGGGGTTTGGAGACTCAGATCCTAAGCCTTTTAGGACTGTTATATATCTCTAGTTATACTCATCTCTATCCAGGGGTTTATAAGTCCAGATAGGAGTAGCCACATCTCTCTTATATTTTTAGCTTATATCATTTTCTGATCAAAATTCTACTTTTTGTTAGATGATTTTTCTGAAAAAAAGTACAAGAATAGGATTAAATTCAGATGTTAAGCTCTACCATATTTATTTATGTGGCAAGGATTTTTTCAAATTGCCCTAACTTTAGGGCTATTAGTGGCGATTGTTCCTGTTTTCGGAACCTATATTGCTAATGTTTTCTTAGGGGAAAAGACCCTTCTTGACCCCATACTAAATCCCCTGGAACGCCTGATTTATAACCTCAGTGGAGTTCATTTCCAACGGGATATGACAGGTTGGCAATATGCTAGTGCCATGCTTTTGATCAACTTAGTTATGGGAGTTTTTGTCTATTTTATCATCAGTTTCCAAGGAGTTTTACCCTTAAACCCCAATCAATTAAATCCTCCAAGTTGGGATTTAACCTTACATACAACCATTTCATTTTTAACCAATACTAATCAACAACATTATTCTGGTGAAAACACCCTCAGCTATGCCAGCCAGATACTTGCATTAGGGTTTTTAATGTTTACTTCGGCTGCGACAGGTTTAGCGGTTTCTATCGCTTTTATTCGAGGAATTACGGGCAGATCATTAGGGAATTTTTATGTCGATTTGATCCGTTCTATCACTCGAATTCTATTACCTATTTCCCTAATAGGTGCAGTCATTTTATTAGCATTAGGTGTACCTGAAACCTTAGCAGGATCGCAAATTGTTACCCCCTTAGACGGAGGAACCCAAATCATTGCCCGAGGGCCTATTGCTCATTTTGAAATCATTAAACAACTCGGAGAAAATGGAGGCGGTTTCTTTGGGGCAAATTCAGCCCATCCCTATGAAAATCCTAATGGGTTTTCTAACTTAATAGAAACCTTAGCAATGGTTAGTATTCCCGCAGCTTTAATTTATACCTTTGGTATTTTTACCCGGGATAAAAAACAAGCCTGGTTACTATTTGGAATGGTATTTTTTATCTATTCCATTTTCATCATTATTACTGCCCTTGGAGAGTTTCAAGGAAACCCAATTATTAATCAAATTCTGGGTCAACAAACTCCGAATTTAGAAGGAAAAGAAATCCGGTTTGGCTGGGCAGAAACCGCATTATGGGCTGTGACCACAACCGGAACAATGTGCGGTGCAGTGAATGGAATGCTGGATTCTTTAATGCCTAATGGAGGTTTTTCTACCCTATTTAATCTGTTTTTACAAATTATTTGGGGAGGACAAGGAACCGGAACGGTTTACTTATTCATTTTCCTGATTTTAACAGTATTTTTAACTGGATTAATGGTAGGTAGAACTCCAGAATTTCTAGGGAGAAAAATCGAAAAACAACAAATTATTCTCGCCAGTGTCATTTTACTGGTTCACCCCATTGCCATTCTAATTCCTGGTGCTATTACCCTCGCCTATCCTCAACTTTCAGGGATTTCAAACCCTGGATTTCATGGCATCTCCCAAGTTATTTATGAATATGCTTCCGCCGCCGCTAATAATGGCTCAGGATTTGAAGGATTAGGGGATAATACTATCTGGTGGAATCTGAGTACCAGCGTTGTACTTTTAGCCGGACGTTATATTCCAATTGTGGCGTTATTACTGTTAGCAGAAAGTCTATTAAATAAACAACCTGTTCCCGAAACTCCTGGCACTTTAAAAACCAATTCTCTCCTATTTACCAGTGTGACAGCAGGAGTGATTTTGATTTTAGGAGCCTTAACATTCTTGCCTGTTTTAGCATTGGGGCCGGTGGCAGAAGCCTTTCAAATTGCTAGTTTCAAATAATTTCCCTATTCTTGCTCAAATCCTCATTAATCATGATGAAAAATCGCTTAAATAAACGACAACAGAAAAAGCAAAAAAAAGTCAATACTAAAGGACTTTATCAACGGGCATTTCGGGATGCTTTTGGCAAACTTGATCCGCGATACATGATTAAAAATCCTGTGATGTTTGTCGTTTGGTTAGGTACAATTATTACAGCTTTATTAGTTCTTAATCCTAACTTATTTGGAACCGTTCAAGGGGAAAATAATCGCTTCTTTAATTTCCTCGTCACAGTGATTTTATTGTTCACCCTTCTGTTTGCAAATTTCGCCGAAGCAGTCGCAGAAGGACGGGGAAAAGCCCAAGCAGATTCCTTACGTTCTACAAAAGCAGAAACCACTGCCCGCAAATTATTACCCGATGGTTCCCTTGAAGAAATTAGTTCCACATCGTTAAAAAAAGGAGATCAAATTAAAGTTATTTCTGGAGATATGATTCCGGTAGATGCGGTCGTAATTGCGGGAGTTGCTTCCGTTGATGAATCAGCAATTACGGGAGAATCTGCCCCGGTTTTAAAAGAACCCGGAAGCGATGTTGCGAGTTCTGTAACGGGGGGAACTCGGATTATTTCTGATGAATTAATCTTGCGGGTGACATCGGAACCGGGGAAGGGATTTTTAGACCGAATGATTGCTTTAGTTGAAGGAGCAGAACGGACAAAAACCCCGAATGAAATTGCCTTAACGGTGTTATTAGCTGTATTAACTGAAGTTTTTTTAATTGTGGTGGCTACCATTTCACCGATTGCTAATTACGTTCAAACCCCCGTTAGTATTGTGATTTTAATTGCCCTGTTAGTGGCATTAATTCCCACAACAATTGGCGGTTTATTAAGTGCAATTGGAATTGCTGGAATGGATCGGGTGGCTCAATTTAATGTGGTTGCCACATCGGGACGGGCGGTAGAAGCCTGTGGGGATATCAATACTTTAGTCTTAGATAAAACCGGAACGATTACGCTAGGAAATCGACTGGCTGAGGAGTTTATTCCGGTGAATAATCATACCCCAGAAATGGTTGCTACAGTGGCACTTATGGCTAGTATTTTTGATGAAACCCCAGAAGGAAAGTCAATTGTTAGACTCGCGGAAAAAATGGGAGCGATGGTTAATTTCAATCGAGAATTAGCCGAAGGAATTGAATTTTCTGCTAGAACTCGGATGAGTGGTACAAACTTACCTGATAACAGTGAAGTCAGAAAAGGAGCAGTTGATGCTATTAAGGGGTTTGTTCGGTCTCGTGGAGGTCAACTAACCGATGATTTAGATATCGCTTATCAGCGTGTTTCTCGTTTGGGTGGTACGCCTTTAGCCGTTTGTAAAGACAATGAATTGTATGGAATTATTTACTTGAAAGATATTATTAAACCTGGGATTAAAGATCGCTTTGACCAACTGCGAAGGATGGGAGTCCGAACCGTAATGTTAACCGGAGATAATCGAATTACGGCGGAAGTTATTGCCCAAGAAGCGGGGGTAGATGACTTTATTGCCGAAGCCACTCCAGAGGATAAAATTGCTGTGATTCAACGGGAACAATCCCAGGGTAAATTAGTAGCAATGACCGGGGATGGGACGAATGATGCTCCGGCTTTAGCTCAAGCAAATGTCGGATTAGCAATGAATTCTGGAACCCAAGCTGCAAAGGAAGCTGCGAATATGGTAGACTTAGATTCTGACCCCACAAAGTTGATTGATTTAGTCACTATTGGTAAGCAATTATTGATTACCCGTGGGGCATTAACTACTTTTTCTCTTGCTAATGATATTGCTAAGTATTTTGCGATCATTCCAGCGATGTTTTCTGCCGCAGGTATTGGCAGTTTAAATATTATGGGGTTAGCCAGTAGTCAATCGGCTATTTTATCCGCCCTAATTTATAATGCTTTAATTATCCCAACCTTAATTCCTCTAGCCTTAAAAGGGGTTAAATTTCGCCCCGTTAGTGCTAATCAATTACTTCGAGAAAACATTTTAATTTATGGATTAGGAGGAATCATTGCACCCTTTATTGGAATTAAAATGATTGATAGCATAATCGCTGTGATTGGTTTAATATAAAAATAAACCAGGTTTCTAGGATCAAAAAAAATAGGAGTAAAAAATGAAAACCTTAGATGATTTTAATTCAATATTACCTCGTGAGTTTAAAGGAATAATTTCCTTAATCCAAACTCAAGGTAAACGCAACCTTTTACCCCTTTCTTTGTTTTTTCTGTTATCTTGTAATTTAATCTTTGCTCCCGTCATTTATGCAGCAACGGGAGAAGAAATAACTCGTAAAGCAGCTTGGGCTATTGGCGTTTTAATTTTAGTAACAATAGCCATTGCTCTCTATTTATTGGCTGTAATTTTACAGCCTGAACGGTTTTAAAAACCAGTGAAACCCTCATTCAATTTCAAAATATATTATGTTTAGAGACTTGTTAACCGCCATCCGCACCACCCTAGTTTTATGGGTTTTAACAGCTATTTTATACCCGGTTTTGATTCTAATAATCGGTCAGGGAATTTTTCCTTTTCAAGCGAATGGAAGTTTGATCAAAAATCCTCAAGGAGAGATTGTTGGTTCGGCTTTAATCAGTCAAAACTTTACCTCCAATCGTTATTTTATATCCCGTCCAAGTAGCGTTGATTATAGCCCGGTTAAAGATGGTTTAGCAACGGGAATTTCAGGAGGAAGTAATTTAGCACCGAGTAATCCAGATTTGTTAAAAAAAGTAACAGAACGAATTAATAAACTACAATCTAATAATATTATGCCCACGGGGGATTTAGTTTATTCATCGGGTTCAGGGTTAGATCCTCATATTAGTATTAAAGCCGCAAACGCCCAAATTCAACGAGTAGCTAATGCACGTTCTTTGAATCCTAATCAAATAGAAATTCTTGTTAATAAAAATACTGAGCATCGATTTTTAGGAATTTTTGGAGAACCGGGAGTTAATGTTCTTAAACTAAATTTAGATTTGGACACTTTATCAAATTAAATATGATTAATAGCAGCGAAATTGAAATTCAAAAAAATTCCCCTGAATCTTACTATCAAACATCCTCTCGAAATCGAGGAAAACATAAAATTTTTATTGGGATGTCTCCTGGGGTCGGTAAAACCTATCGAATGTTAGAAGAAGGACACCAATTAAAAGAAGAAGGAATTGATGTTGTAATTGGGTTATTAGAAACCCATGGACGGGAAGAAACCGCAGAAAAAGCGATGGGTTTAGAAATTATTCCTAAAAAAACGGTTTTTCATCAAGAAATAACCCTATGGGAAATGGATACAAATGCTATTTTATCCCGTCAACCTCAATTGGTTTTAGTGGATGAATTAGCTCATACTAACGTTCCCGGTTCCATTAAAGAAAAGCGTTATCAAGATGTGGAAATTATTCTCAATCATGGGATTGATGTCTATTCAACGGTAAATATTCAACACTTAGAAAGTTTAAATGATTTAGTTGCAAAAATTACAGGAGTTGTAGTTCGAGAACGAATTCCTGATCGTCTTTTGGATGAAGCGACACAAGTTGTGGTGATTGATGTGACCCCAGAAACCTTACAAGAACGGTTAAGAGAGGGTAAAATCTATGCACCTGAAAAAATAGAACAAGCGTTACAAAATTTCTTTCAACGTCGTCATTTAGTGGCATTGCGAGAGTTAGCTTTACGGGAAGTTGCTGATAATATTGAAGCCGCAGCAGAAACCACTGAAAAAACTTTATTTTGTAATGTTCATGAGCGGGTTTTAGTTTGTATTTCAACTTATCAAAATTCACCCCAACTGCTGCGGCGAGGATTACGTTTATCGAATGCGATGAAAGCGCGTTTATATGGGTTATATGTGGAAAATCCAGAACGTTTTTTAACCAAGGAAGAAAGTTTACTCTTAGAAACTTGTCAAGATTTAATTAAGGAGTTTGGGGGAGAATTTATCCGAGTAAAAAGTTATAATGTGTCGGAATCGATCGCTCAAATATCTCACCAATATCATATCACTCAAGTTGTCCTTGGACATACACGCAAATCTCGCTGGGAATTGTTTTGGAAGGGATCACCCGTTCAGCAATTATTAAAGCACCTAAAAGGGGTTGATATTCATATTATTGATGCTGAAAAAATGTTAAATTTACCTTCTTAATATTATGAGATTTCTAGCTAATCTAAAAATAAAGTTTTAAAGCTTTTTCGACGATATCGGGGGGAGTCGGGAGTGAAATAACTCCAGAGAGTTTCCCAATAAAAAAATGAAATTCCATCAAAGCCGTGATCGCGCACAACTTGTATTTGTTTTTCAATTTGTTCCATCGGAACAGGATGTCTTAATGTTCCACTTAATAACCCAATAATCACTGGAACTTTCCGCCGTGCAATTTGAACCGATTCATGGTCTAATTCTGAAATAAATTTTCCCATACTATCTCGATAAACCTGCAAAATAATTTCATCTACTAATCCTTTATTCACCCAAGTTAACCAATCCTGTAAATACATTTCATAGGTATATTCATAGGGATTAGGGGATAGGGAAATAATACAATTCGGTTTAACAGTTTTAACTTTTTTAACGATACGTTCAACTAATTCAGTGATTTTATTGGCCCTCCAACTGCGCCATTCTTGATCATAATAATTATTGGGGGGAGATTGACCATTATGTTCTTTTTGATAAAGTTTAATTGTATATTCATCATAACCAAATTCCACAGGAAGACCGAAATGATCATCCAGTTGAATCCCATCAATTTTATATTTCATAACCACTTCTAAAATTAAATCTTCAATAAACTGCTGAACTTGCGGATGAAAGGGATTTAACCAGACATTTTGAATCGTCATCGATTCTAAAATTTGATTCACAATCCAGTTTTTAATTTTAGTTTGATAGGAAACATCCTCGGAATTTCTTAAAGGATCTAACTCTTTTTCTCCTTGCTGAGTTTGGGCAATCCAGTCGGGATGTCGTTGCACAATAGCGGAGTTTTTAGGCGCCATAAACCCATATTCAAACCAAGTAATAACTTTTAATCCTTTTCGGTGTCCTTCTATCACAATTTTTGATAAAATATCTCCCCCAAATTGGGTTATATTTAATAAAGAGTCTTGAGAGTAACCCATAACTCTTTTTCCCACCGCACTTTTATAAAAAGTGATTCCTCGATTCCACACCACGGGATAAATAGTATTAAATTTGAGTTGGGATAATTGGTCTAAGGCGCGATTAATTCCCCAAGGAAAAAATAATACCCCACTACTCACATTAGTTAACCAAACACCTCTAATTTCCTTGGGGATAATCACAATGGGTTGGGATGATGTGGGCGGAATTAAAAGGGCGATCGCTAAAATTAATGATAAAATTACACTGGAAATCCCATAGATAATTAAGCGGGTTTTTTTTCTTAATTTCATGATGATTAAGGAAGGAAACACAAAGGCACTAAGACACTAAGAAATAGATTATACTCGCAACTTCAAATACTAGATGATTTTAATATAATTTCTTCCATTGTTGATCAATATTTTGGGTCGTATCAATGGTGGTAAGATAGTTTTTTTCGGAATCTGTAAAAGGTTGAGAGGTAGCCCGTTGAGAGGTTAATAAATCCACTGTGGCGTCAGAAATATCCCCCTGACGTTGTTGCAAACGTTCTTGTAAAATATCCATGGGTGCGGTACATTCAATAATTTGTAGGGGTAATTGATGGGTATGACAGGTTTCTATGACTTCTTCTCGTCGTTGTTGTTGCTCATATTTAGCATCTAAAATAACCCAAAATCCTTGTTTTGCTAATAATAATCCTAATTCTAATAACCGTTTATAGGTCTTGTCAGTCATTTCTGGAGTATAAATTTCTTCTCCTCCTGATTCATGCAGGGGAACATTTGCTAAATGCTTTCTAACTGCGTCAGAACGAATATGAATGGCATTTAATCGCTTAGAAAGTTGGCGGGCGGTTGTGCTTTTTCCCGACCCCGATAACCCCGACATCATCACCAGTCCTCCTGAAGATTTGCGAGTATATTGCCAAGCTAATTTATAATATTGAATGGCTTCTTGTTTGGCAATTTCTTTTTGAGCTTCAGCAATGGCTGGGTCATCTAACATGAGAGAATTAACTTTAGCTCTAACATAGGCTTGACGGGTTAAATAAAAGGGTAATAATTGTAATCCTTCCCAGTCTCCAGTTTGTTCAATATAAGTATTTAAAAACCGATTTCCTAAATCAGCCCGTCCCCGTGCTTCTAAGTCCATAACCACAAAGGCGACATCATAAATTACATCGACAAAGCGAAATTCTTGATTAAATTCAATTCGATCAAAAAGAACGATTTTATCTTGATAAATACAGATATTTTTTAAATGTAAATCTCCATGACATTCTCGAATCCATTGATTTTGAATCCGACTTTCAAAAACAGGTTGATGGGTTGCAAAAAAGCTATCTGTATAGTCCTTGGTTTGTTCATATTGGTCTTGAGTTTGACAACAGCCAATATATTTTTCTGTTTTTTGATAATTTCCATCAACGGAATGGCGAATTTGAGCAATTTCTCCAAATTTTAAAATATGATCATTAGTTAAACAATTAAAATGAAAATCGGCTACAATGTTTCCTAAGTCCTCCATTTCTTGCTTTGTGAGTTTATCCTGATTAAATAAATTAATAAATAAGTTTTCTTGGGGAAATTGACGCATTTTTAAAGTATATTCAACGGCAGGATTTTGATTATCCCCAAATTGAAAGCGATCGCCTATTTCTACTATCGGTAAAACTTCTAAATATAATTCCGGCGCTTGTTGCTGGTTGAGTTGCAACTCTTGTTCACAAAAATAGCGCCGTTTCTCTAAGGTCGAATAATCTAAAAATCCAAAATCAACGGTTTTTTTAATTTTATAGGCATATTCTCCCGTTAATAATATAAATGAAATATGAGTTTGTAAAAGTTCAATGGGTTCTTGTACCGGATGGGGATAAAAGTCCGGTTCTAACATTTGTTGAATAAGTGGAGGAAGGTCAGAGTCAGTCATATAAAAAAAAATAAATATAAAAATGAATTGAGTTACCCAGCAAAAAGGATAATCAGTTGAGTCTTATTTTTATTATCTCACCGAAAAAACCAAATTCTCAGGATTTGAAAATAAAAGTTACAGAAAATTTGATAGGATTAATTATTGAATTGTTCAAGCCGTTTTTATAGAAATAGTCAATGACAGAACCCAAATCCTTTAATGTCTTTGGTGTGGGAAATGCCCTCCTCGATATTTTGGCATTAGTTGAGGATGATTTTATTCAAAGCCATGACCTCAACCGAGGCGCCATGACCCTGATGGATACGGTCAAACAGGGAAAATTATTGCAACAATTGGAGAGCCATCCTTTAGAATTACGCTGTGGGGGCTCGGCTGCAAATACCATGATTGCGATCGCCCAAAGTGGCGGTACGGGCATTTATTCGGGTAAAGTGAGTACGGACACCAATGGCGAATTTTATCAACAGGATATGGTCGCCGCCGGAATTGGGTTTGAAATTGAACCCACCGAGAGTACCCAAGGGCCAACGGGAACCTGTTTGGTATTAACAACCCCCGACGCAGAACGCACCATGTGTACGAATTTGGGGGTTTCTACAACTTTATCCGTAACGGATATCAATATTGATCATTTGAGTCAGTGTCAATACAGTTATATTGAAGGCTATTTGTGGGATGCCCCCGAACCTCGCAAGGCTAGTATTGAAACCATGGAACAGTCGAAACGCCTGGGGGTAAAGGTGGCGTTTACCTTTTCCGATATGTTTTTAGTGGGACGGTTTGGGGATGATTTTCGCAGTGTTTTAACTGAATATTGTGATGTGTTGTTTTGTAATGCGGATGAGGTGCGCCACTTCTGCGGTAGCGAAGATTTAGAGGTTTGCGCCCATCAGTTAGGAGAAAAGGTGAATTTTGTTTTTATTACCAATAGTGATAAAGGCTGTTTAGTGGTGGAAAACCAAACCCTAATTCACGTCCCGGGGTTCCCGGTGAAACCCGTGGATACTGTTGGGGCGGGAGATGCCTTTGCTGGTGGGGTATTATACGGACTCACCAACGGTTTAACCACCACCCAAGCCGCCCGTTGGGGAAATTACCTGGGTTCCCAAATCGTTCAAATTCATGGCCCCCGCTTACCCGTATCTCAACAGGATAAATTAAAGGAAATTATTAGTTAGGCTGTGGGGTCAGAGTTCAGGGTTCAGAGTTCAAAGTTCGGGGTTCAGAGTTCAAAGTTCAGGGTTCAAAGTTCAGAGTTCAGGGTTATTGACGAGCGAGGACACTTATTCCCCTACCTCCCCTGCTCCCCCTGCCTCCCCTGCTCCCCCTGCTCCCCCTGCTCCCCCTGCTCACCTGCTCCCCTGCCTCCGGTGCTCCCTAAACTTAAGCCTCGGCGTCGCCTTCCTCACCCCGCTCAGGATGAATGATGCTAACAACCACTTGTTGGCCATCACCCGTGGCTTTAACTCCATCAGGTAAGTTAATTTCTCTAATGTGTAGGGCTTGACCTTGATGTAATTCTGTCACATCGATATCAATACGAGCCGGAATGTTACCCGGTTCGCACTCGATTTCTAATTCAGAGAGGACGACATCTAACAAACCGCCTTCCATTTTTACCCCGACGGGTTCACCGATGAAATGCAGACGAACAGAAACGGTTAAACTCTCTTGTTGAGCCACGGAAAAGAAGCTCAGGTGATAGGGAAATCCTTTCCAAGAATGTTTTTGCACTTCCCGCAGTAGGGTTTTGCCACTCCAAGAGATATCAGGAATATTCAGTTGAATTAGAGCCTGGTTAACAACGTTCTTTTTGAGTAGGGTTTCTACGGTTTTGGCCGGAATGGTAATACTGATGGATTCTGACCCTTGATGGCCATACAGCACCGCCGGAATTAATCCTTGACGACGCAAAGCATTGGGTTTAGAGCCTTCTGGTCGTTTTTGACCTTCAATTATAATTTCCATGAGGTTTCTTTTGCTTAGGGTAAAACACTGAAAAATTTTTAGCCAAACTGTCATTATAGCAGGGAACAGGGAACAGGGAACAGGGAACAGGGAACAGGGGGGAAAATACTTCACCGTCTGGGTTCCAAGATCCGTCTGGTGTCCTAACTGCCTTGGCGGTTGCTATATACCAAAATTTAGCCAAATCGCCATAAAAAATCCTCCCCTAACCAAAGGGAGGACTGGGGTAAGGTCTAAACTAAACTATGATCGGGTTGATAGGAGGTAATGGTCTTCATATATTGGGCGCGTTCATAAGCTGATTGGTCTTCACAATTGAGTTGGGACATAGAACCTTGCATCTGTTTAATAGAATGATATTCGTGTTCTTCCATCCAGTGTTTCATATCCTCCTCCATGACTTTAATATAATTAAAACCATGGCGTAATAAGGTAGAACAAACCTGGGTAATTTTTGCCCCCGCCATCAATACTTTAATCGCATCATGACCCCTTTGAACGCCACTGGTACAGGCTAAATCCGCATTAATTCGACCATATAAAATGGCAATCCAACGCATCGGTAAACGCAGGTCATGGGGACTACTTAAAATCGTTCCCGGTTCCACAATTAATTCCTCGGGGTTAATATCCGGTTGCAGAAAACGATTAAATAAGACCAAACCATCGGCCCCCGCATCACAACATTGTTTAGCCATATTCGCCATATTACTGAAATAGGGACTCAGTTTTAAAGCTAGGGGAATAGTAACTTCTGCCTTAACATCTCTAATGGTATTGAGATAGTTTTGTTCGATTTGTTCTCCAGTTAAATTAAAGTCCGTTGGTACATAATAAATATTCAATTCAATGGCATTTGCTCCCGCCTGTTCCATCAGTCGAGCATATTCCACCCAACCCCCGGGAGAAAAACCATTTAAACTAGCAATAATCGGGATATTTGTAGATTCTCTGGCCTGACGAATATGTTCTAAATAAAGTTCTGGCCCGACGTGGTATTCCTCGGGTTCAGGAAAATAACTTAACGCTTCTGCAAAGCTATTAGTTCCGTATTCTAAATGATGATGTAGTTCAAATTTATCCCGCAGTAATTGTTCCTCAAATAAGGAATGTAAAACCACCGCCGCCGCCCCGGCATCTTCCAAGCGTTTAATATTATCAATATCTTCCGATAACGGTGCCGCAGCAGAAGGAACAATCGGGGTGCGTAAATTTAATCCTAGATAAGTTGTGGTTAAATCCATTGTTTTTAGTCCTAGGTTTGCAAATGGTATTGGGGGGCTAGAAACC
>DATNRE010000002.1:0-1956 GCA_036703685.1 Candidatus Obscuribacterales bacterium | reverse complement strand
TACTTACCCGAACTCAGTTACAACCCCTGGGAAGTCGTTCCCACGGGAACCCAAGCCAATTTAGCTGATATTGCCTTTACTGGAACTAATCCCCAACGGGGTTGGGTTGTGGGTAGTGATGCGACGCTACTGGAAACGACGGATGGCGGTGACCATTGGGACGTCAAACAACTGGATTTAGGGGGAGAAAAAGTTCGCTTTAACTCCATTAGCTTTAATGGGGCTGAGGGTTGGATTGTGGGACTTCCCTCGATTCTGCTGCATACGACCAATGAAGGTGAAACTTGGGAGCGGATTCTTCTGAATGCCAAGTTACCCGGAGCCCCCTACAGTATTGAGGCCCTGAGTCCCAATACGGCGGAAATGACTACGGATTTGGGGGCAATTTACCAAACCGAAGACGGCGGGAAAACTTGGACAGCCCTGGTTGAAGATGCGGTGGGTTTTGTCAGAAATTTATCTCGCTCTGAGGATGGCCACTATATTAGCGTTTCGGCCAAGGGCAATTTTTACTCCACTTGGGAACCCGGATCTCAAGCCTGGGAACCCCATAATCGTTTTAGTTCTAAGCGATTAGAGAAAATTGGTTTTGGTCAGGATGGCCGCCTGTGGATGATTGCCCGTGGGGGTGAATTGCGGTTTACTGACCCAGAAAATCCGACTGAGTGGGGTGAACCCATTAACCCTGAATATTCAACCAGTTGGGGATTTTTGGATTTAGCCTATCGCACTCCAGAGGAAATTTGGGTGAGTGGTGGTAGTGGAAACCTCCTCTGTAGTTTGGATGGGGGTAAAACTTGGCAAAAAGATGGGTCGGTGCAAAACGTCCCGTCTAACCTTTACAAAATTAAGTTCCTGGACTCGGAACAGGGTTATGTCCTGGGTCAACGGGGAGCTTTACTCCGTTATCAGGGTTCTACTCCACAAACGGCTTAAACCGATTCGGAGGAAATCCATGGAGTAGGCTTGTTCCACATTCCCTGCTCCCGTATCATTAGATTTAAGTGTTAACCGTTCCTTGAGGAGATTTAACGATGTCAGGTACAACTGGAGAGCGTCCTTTTGGGGATATTATTACCAGTATCCGGTATTGGGTAATTCACAGTATTACTATTCCGGCTTTATTTATTGCGGGTTGGCTGTTTATCAGCACGGGTCTGGCTTACGATACCTTTGGAACCCCTCGCCCCGATGAGTATTTTACTCAACAACGGCAGGAACTTCCGATTGTAAGCGATCGCTTTACTAGCAAATCACAAATTGGCGATTTTACGAGTAAATAGTTAACATAGGAGTTTAATAAGATGGCAACAGGTAGCGGTTCCAATGAACCCATAACTTATCCGATTTTTAGTGTTCGTTGGTTAGCAGTTCATACTTTAGCAGTACCTTCGGTTTTTTTCCTGGGTGCGATCGCGGCCATGCAATTTATTCAACGATAGGAGACTAACTATGGATCGCAGTAATAATCCTAATCGCCAACCTGTGGAGTTGAACAGAACTTCACTCTATTTAGGTTTGCTGTTGGTTTTTGTTGTGGGTATTTTGTTCTCCAGTTATTTCTTTAACTAACTGGATTTTTTCTCGATTTAACGATTTTGGATTCACTTCGTGAAGCTTCGCGAACGTTGATTGAAGAAACATATTTTTTTCTAAAATATTTATCCTAAATCCCCTATCCAAAATCTAAAATCCCTTGTCAATTAAACTTTGAATTCACGAGGTAATAACTGTGTTGCAATCAGGTAGACTTCCTTTGTGGTTAGTCGCCACCGTCGCCGGAACTGGCATTTTAGTGGTAGTTGGTTTGTTTTTCTATGGTTCCTATGTGGGTATAGGTTCTTCCTTCTAATCCGTTATCAACAGTGTAGAGACGTGCCCGAGCGTAGCGATGCCGTAGGCTATGGGTGCGTCTCTGCCTGTGAACTATTAACTGTGAACTGTTAACTCCTAAAC
>DATNRE010000001.1:0-22456 GCA_036703685.1 Candidatus Obscuribacterales bacterium | reverse complement strand
TAGCCCATCCTGTTAATCAGGACTTACGCAGTTACACTATATGTAGCGTACTACTGAGTTAGGTACTGCCATCGCCCTCGTAACTCAAATAAGATCGCTTTAACAGGACAACCTCTTAAAGTCCCCCAATTTTGGGGGATTTAGGGGGCAAATACACTATACATTTCAAGCCATCTAGCCCCCTAGCCCCCAACATTGGGGGGAAAATAAATAATTAGCTATTATCATTGGTATGTGATCGCCTACTTTTGACTCGCTATATATAGCCTGCTTGCGTAAATTCTGAATCTGTGTTGGTTTAACTGCCTAAAAGTTTATTGCATTAGAATTTTTTTAATTAACCATTCTTTGCCTTTATAGGGTGCATAACGTAGGGGTAAATCTAATAAAAATGTTTGTTTTAAGACACTGCGATAATGGGAAAATCGATCAAAGGTGGTTTTTCCATGATAACTTCCGATTCCACTTTCTCCTACGCCGCCAAAGGGTAAAGATTTTCCCCCAATTTGTAATACTGTATCATTAAAACAGAGGGTTCCTGATGAAGTTTCTTGTAATATTCGGTTTTGTTTATCCTTATCCCTGGAGAAAAAATATAATGCTAAAGGTTTGGGACGACTGTTGATTTTGGCGATCGCTTCTCCTAAATCCTGATATTCTAAAATCGGTAAAATCGGCCCAAAAATTTCTTCCTGCATGATCAAATCATCCCAGGAAATATGATCAATTAAAGTCGGAGCAATATATCGGGTTTCGGGGTTGGTTTTGCCTCCGGTAATAATATTACCCGCTTTTAAGAATTGCTGTAATCTGTTAAAATGAAATTGATTAATAATCCGCGAATAGTCGGGACTGGTTTCGGGGTTATCGCCTAAAAAAGTTTTAATCCATTTTTGCAACGCTATAATTAATTCTGATTTTATTAGAGAATTTACTAACAAATAATCAGGAGCGATACAAGTTTGACCCGCGTTAATTAATTTACCCCAAATAATTCGTTTTGCTGTATAATCTAATTGGATATCATCCTCTACAATACAAGGGCTTTTTCCTCCCAATTCTAAAGTAACTGGGGTTAAATGTTTGGCGGCGGCTTCCATGACAATTTGACCGACTTTTGTTCCGCCTGTAAAGAAAATATGATCAAACTTTTCGGCTAATAATTCTTGACTGGTTTCTATTCCCCCTTCAACTACGGCAATATATTCAGAATTAAAAGTTTTACTAATAATATCTTTAATCATTTTAGAGGTATTGACCGCAATTTCTGAAGGTTTTAAAATCGCACAATTCCCCGCCGCGATCGCCCCAATTAAAGGAGAAATTAAGAGTTGAAACGGATAATTCCAAGGGCCAATAATTAGGATAATTCCTAAAGGTTGGGGATAAATAAAGGTGGAAGCGGGAAGTTGACCTAAAGAGGCGGGAATTTTTTGGGGTTTAACCCAGGATTTGAGATGTTTAAGGGCATAATTGAGTTCAGCAACGGGGGAAAACTCAAAACAGGATTCCAGGTCAGGACGGCTTAAATCGGCTTTTATGGCGTTAATAATGGCTGTTTCATGGAATGCGATCGCCTGTTTCAAACGCTGAAGTTGGGCGAGGCGAAATTGGATATCCTGGGTTTGTCCCGTGGCAAAAAAGTCTCGCTGTTGCTTGATTAAAGGTTGAATTGCTGTTTTTTCACTCATTTTTGCTTTTCCAAAATTCCTTGATACCCTTTTATGGTACAACTTGATCTAGTAAAGTTATTGCAACTGAGGTCAAGCTGAGAATGGCAAATATTAAAGAAATTTTATATCTTGAAGTTCCCACTCCCCAAACTCAACAGGTTTGTACTTGGTTGCAACAAAACTTTCAAGCGCCAAATGGAGAAAAAATTATCACTCCTGATGGTTTTCGATTACAATTTTCTCAACCTAATCAAAATCTAACAGAATCTAGTGAACTTTCGGTTTTTGTCTGGTCAGTTCAACGCACCACCTATTTAAAAGTTTTTCGCGTTGGTCAGATGCCAAAAAGTCAAGAAAAACTATTTTTAAAGCATTTAGAAACTGAACTCCGAACTGCTTTTCCCCAGCAATATCCTGAACCTCCTGAGATTAATTTATCTCAACAATCAATTTTTGAAGGATTAGAAAAAGCCTATCCTTTAACGGTTAAATACTTTAAAAAAATGCCCAATGGAGAATTTGATCTCCAACGGGTTTATTGGTGGGAAAAACGTTGGCGGGAAGGAGTCAGAAATCCCCAAACTCCAAAACAGGTTATTTTTAAAACCGATGATTCCCAGATCAATGATTCCCCGAATTATGACTTAATTTATGTTGGGGGTGCTTTGGGGGTAATTCATGCGGCGGTGATGGCAAGATTAGGCTATAAAGTCTTATTAATTGAACGGTTGCCCTTTGGTCGGATGAACCGAGAATGGAATATTTCTCGGAGTGAACTCCAAAGTTTAATTGATTTAGGATTATTTACCTCGGCTGAAATTGAAAGTTTCATCGCCCGAGAATATAAAGATGGATTTCATAAGTTTTTTGATGCTTATAATCCTAAAATTGCTCAAGCTGAAATTCTCCATACCCCCAGGGTTTTAAATGTTGCCTTAGATGCTGAAAGTTTATTAAAATTATCCGGGGAAAAACTCACACAAGCTGGGGGAGATATTTGGGATGAAACGGAGTTTTTACAAGCCCATATTAGCCCCGATCAAGTTACTATTAAATCCCTGCATATTCCCAGTCAAACTGAACGCACCGCCACGGGAAGGTTATTAATTGATGCCATGGGAACAGCGTCCCCCATTGCTTGGCAATTGAACGGAGGACGGGCTTTTGATAGCGTCTGTCCGACGGTGGGGGCGGTAATTGATGGGGGTTTTGAACCGGGGGTTTGGGATGCCACCTATGGGGATGTTTTAAATAGTCATGGGGATATTTCCCGGGGTAGACAGTTAATTTGGGAACTGTTTCCCGCGGCGGGCAATGAGTTAACATTTTATCTATTTCACTATCATCAAGTGAATCCTAAAAACCCAGGTTCTCTGTTAGAAATGTATGAAGATTTTTTCACTATTTTACCCGAATATCGTCGCTGTGATATGGATAAATTAGTGTGGAAAAAACCGACTTTTGGTTATATTCCGGGGCATTTTAGTAATGGCAGTCGCGATCGCAAAATTAGTGTTGATCGATTAATTTTAATTGGGGATGCTGCCTCTTTACAATCTCCCTTAGTTTTTACTGGATTTGGGTCTTTAGTGCGGAATTTATCTCGATTAACGGACTTATTAAATACCGCTTTAAAACATGATTTATTAACCGCAAAGTCCCTAGATCAAATTCGGGCGTATCAAACTAATATTTCTGTAACTTGGTTATTTTCTAAAGGGATGATGGTGCCCATGGGGAAATATTTACCCCCGCAAAAAATCAACTCCATTTTAAATACTTTTTTTGGGGTTTTAGCCACGGAATCTCAAGAAATTGCCGAAACCTTTATTAAAGATCGTACAACTTGGTGGATTTTTACCCGGTTAGCCCTGAAAGCTGCCCGGATCAATCCTTTATTATTAGTTTGGATTTTAGACTTTGTAAATCTGGGAGAAGTTCTAAGATGGATGAGGAATTTTATTCAATTTATGGTATTATCTATGATTAGTTTCCTTTGCGGTTGGCTTCCTAATTTAAGCCGCAAAATTCAACCCTGGTTAGAACCCCGTTATCCTAAACTTTGGATGTGGTTATTAACAACCAGTTATGCTTTAACTGATGGGATGGGAAAACCTCAAACTCCACATTTCAACACCTAAATTAACAAATACTAAAAAGCATTGCCAAGAGATTACTTTAATTGTAACAATTAATTTGAGGGGAAAATGAATACAGTTACTTTAAATCTCAATCCGATTATTAAACTCACACCTGATCAGTTTTATCAACTGTGTGCAGCTAATCCAGATTTACAATTAGAACGTAATGCTGAGGGAGAATTAATCGTTATGCCACCCACTGGAGGCGAAACAGGAAAACGCAATTCAAGTATTAATGCTCAACTTTGGTTATGGAATCAAACAACTCAATTAGGTGAAGTTTTTGACTCATCCACTGGTTTTACTTTACCAAATAAAGCAGATCGAGCGCCTGATGCTGCTTGGTTAGAAAAATCTCGTTGGCTGGCTTTAACTTCTGCACAAAGAGAAAAGTTTATTCCTTTATGTCCTGATTTTGTGATTGAGTTACTTTCTCCTAATGATAGTTTGAAAAAAACTCAAGACAAAATGCAAGAATATATGGAAAATGGTTGTCGGCTTGGTTGGTTAATTAATTGCAAAAATCAACAAGTTGAGATTTACAGAATTGGTAAAGAAATAGAAGTTTTAGATATTCCTAATAGTATTTCTGGTGAAGATGTATTGCCGGATTTTGTTCTAAATCTGGAACAAATTTGGTAGTTTATAGCGATCGCTTGCTAATTTTTTAGAGGCGATCGCTTTTTTGATCAAACAGGTCAGCCAGAGAACAAAACAGCCGTAAATCTAGGTGTTTAACAGCTTAACTAACCTTAACCGTTTTGGGAGTATATTCGGCCACTAATTTCCGAAATTGTTCTCCCTCCAAGGTTTCAATTTCTAACAGTAATTCTACCAACTGATCCATTAACATTCGATTTTCCCGAACCATTTTTCGGGCTTGTTCATAACAGTCAAAAGCCAGATCTCGAATCAGATGATCAATTTGGGTAGCGACTTCCTCCGAATATTCCGATTGAGAGGGAAATCCTCGACCTAAAAACACTTCCGCCGAGGGACTTTCTAAAGCCACTAACCCTAACTCCGACATTCCATAACGAGTTACCATTTCCCGGGCTAAATTCGTCACGGTTTGAATATCATTACTGGCTCCAACCGTAACTTCCGAATCCCCAAAAACCTCCATTTCCGCCGCCCGTCCGCCCAAACAAATCGTAATTTGATCAATTAACCAGGATTTTGTATATAACCCACTATCGACCATTTCCTCATTAAACATTTGTTGAGCAAAACCCCCAATTCCTCCCGAACGGGGAATAATGGTAACTTTATTTAAAGGATCGGAATTCTTCAACAATGTCATTAACAAAGCGTGTCCGATTTCATGATAGGCAATCAGGCGCTTTTTCTTACTATCTAATAACGGCGTTAAAGCTAACCCAATCGTAATCCGATCAATCGCATCATCAATCTCTAAAGGAGTAATCGCTTCCTTACGACGTCGAGCAGTTAAAATCGCCGCTTCATTCAGTAAATTCGCTAAATCGGCCCCCGATAATCCCGGGGTGCGACGGGCGATCGCCTCTAAAGAAACCTCCTCCGATAATTTCTTATTCCGAGCATGAACTTCCAAAATCCCCAAGCGGCCATTAAAACTCGGCAAATCCACCATAACTTGCCGATCAAACCGACCCGGACGTAATAACGCCGCATCCAAAACATCGGGGCGGTTAGTCGCCGCAATCACAATAATGCCCGTATTGCCTTCAAACCCGTCCATTTCCGTTAATAATTGGTTGAGGGTTTGTTCGCGCTCATCATTTCCCCCACCAATACCCGCGCCCCGTTGACGTCCGACCGCATCAATTTCGTCAATAAACACCAAACAGGGGGCATTTTCCTTCGCCTTTCTAAATAAATCTCTGACCCGGGAAGCGCCGACGCCGACGAACATTTCCACAAATTCCGACCCAGAAATACTAAAAAACGGTACTCCCGCCTCCCCAGCTACCGCCCGGGCCAAGAGGGTTTTTCCCGTCCCCGGCGGCCCAATTAACAAGACTCCTCGGGGAATTTTAGCCCCAATGGCGGTAAAACGTTCGGGTTGCTTCAAGAAAGTGACGACTTCGTGTAATTCCTCCTTGGCTTCCTCAATTCCCGCCACATCCTCAAATAGGATGCCAGTTTTTGCCTCCATTTGGAATCTGGCCTTGGATTTGCCAAAATTCATCGCTTGGCCCGAGGCTTGGGTAGACCGTCGCAGAATCATTAATAAAACTGCCAATAGGCCAAAAATAATTAGCATATTGACAATCAGCCCCATGGCCACACTATTATCCGCCGAAGGGCTGACTCCATACTCGACATTATTCGCCCGAATTTCTCGCATCAATTCCGGGTTTTGGGCAAATAGGGACACAAAATATACTGACCCAGACTTTTTATCTTTCTCCCCTTTCAAGGTGACTTTCGCCATTTGTCGCGAGGGGTCTTCTTCAATTTTTTGGACTTCCCCGGCTTGAATTTTCTGCAACAGTTGACTGTAGGTGATGGTTTTTGGGGTGTTATCAGCAAAGGAGGGAGTTCCCAAAAGCACCCCCTGGGCGATGATCCAAGTCCCCAAAAGCCTTCCCAGTCGTTTCCCAATCTTCGTTTTCTGGGGGACTATCTGTTTAGGATTTGACCCTCCCATCCAGGTTTTGATCCAAGACCTATTCATTCTACCTTTTCCCGTTGCTACGCTCATTTCTATCTAGTTTAACGCCCCAATGGGGAAATTATGGCTCAAGTCGTCAGAATTCAAGAGTTAAGCGACTAGCTAATCATAAATTATGATGAATTGTTGGCAATAATAACCTGATTTCTACCATTTTGTTTGGCTTGATAAAGGGCTTGATCAATGGCGATTAACAGGGAATCTAATTCTCCGGTATAGTCTTTATTAAATGTTCCTACACCGGAACTAATGGTATAGTAAATTCTATTATTGGCGGGATTTTCCTCTACGGTAGTTCGCAGTTGATTCGCCATCAAAAATGATTCCTGAATATCTGTACTGGGTAACAAAATTAGAAATTCTTCCCCACCCCAACGACTAAGAATATCTTGTGATCGAAGGTTTTGTTTTAGTATTGTGGTCAGGTGTTGCAAAACCACATCACCCTGATCATGTCCATAGGTATCATTAATTAATTTGAAGCGATCAACATCAAGCATAATCAGAGAAAAGGGGGTTTTACTTCGATTGAATTTGGCTGTTTCCTGATCTAAACACTGTTGCATGGCCCTACGATTTAATGTGTTTGTCAAAAAATCAAGGGTCGCTAATTGATGAATGTCATGGTATAAACGTTGACAAATCATCATAATAAAACCAGCATTTCGCAGGTAGTCAAACAAAAATGCAGACCCAATTGTGACGAGATTAACCACATTAGAATCCAGTACGGTTTTTGTATTAGTTAGGGGAAGCATTATAGCTCTAAAAAACACAAAAATTATACTAAAAATAAATGAAGTGGAAATAAACATTGATGAGATATGGAGATGTTTTTCTCGGAATCTAATTAAATAATAAATAGCCACAATATAAGCCGTAATACATATAAAAATCATACCTATATTTCGGTTAATAAAATCATTTTTGATATAGACAAAATAAAATTGAATTACGAAGGAGGCAGAGGTTAAAGCAATAAAAAAAAAGGAATTAACTTTTTTATTTAAAAATTGTATAATCCCAATGGTGTAAAGAATTTGGGCGTATATAGTCAATAAATTTCCAAAAAATTTAAGATTAAATTTAATTAATTCATCAGATACAAAGGGGCCAATTGGAATAGTTAAAAATCCGATTGCTGATAACAAAGTCCCAACAGCATAAATCCCAACCCCGGGATATTTATTGGCTAGAAAAAAGAAGAAAATTAAGGTAATTGATTGTAGAATTGATGAGACACTCAGCATTAAAGACATTGTAGGAATATCAAGAGCCATAAAACGATTCCAAAATTAATAATTTAAAAAGATATCTATTAAAATAGCTTAAATTAACGCTAACACAGAAACCGGTGAGCCCGAACCGCCTGTTAATTTTAAAATCCCGATCATTAAGGTGATTTTAGTGGCGGGAAGTTGATCAATATTTGTCAAGTTTTCTAAGACAAAACCGTTGTTTTTCAAAATCAGTTTATTAGTATTAAAACTATGATCAAAACCCGGATCAACTCCATGGGTATCAATTCCAACTCCCTTAATATTTCGCTGTTCAATTAAAAATTGAGTAGCTTCACTCCCAAACCCCGGAAAGTGCAATTTTCCCTCGGTATCAAGATTTAAAAAACCAACGGGATTATACCATTTTTCCTGCCAACCTGTATATAGTAAAACCATACTATTTTCAGGAATAATATTATACTGTTTCTCCCAAAGTTGAATATCACTTACAGTTAAAATTGAGTCGGGATTTTGACTAGCTTTTTCTTTAATATTAATCACAACTGCGGGAAGAATACAAGACTCCGGCGAATAATCATCAATTCCCATGCCATCTTGATAAAAACTTTTAGGCGAATTCAAATGAGTTCCACTATGTTCTCCCATGGAAAACCGCCTTAAATAATATCCCGATGTCGAAAAATCAGCAACTGTTTCTAACTCCACAGGCGGATCACCTGGCCACAAAGGAATATTAGGATGAATTTTATGGGTTAAATCAATAATTCTGTGGTAATTAATCGTTCTCATAATTGTAGTTATTCCACCTTATTACTTCGTGTCTTAGTGCCTTTGTGTTTCTCTCTTTTATCTTAAATTTTAATTCTAATCCATTGATTCAGGATTTTATAAATATTAACTAATCCTTGTATATGCGATCGCGGAGAACGTCCATATAAAAAATCATGGAGACTAATTTGATAATTATATTGCATCGCTAAATCTAACCATAGATTATTATAGGTTTCCCCTTGAATATAATCGGGAATTGTGTTACTATAAAAAGTAAAACTATCTAAGCAAGTATTGAAAAAGTTTTTGCGTCCTCGATATTTTAAATAATTAAAACGCGGTTGAAAAACCGTTAAATCTTCTAAAGCAGTATGGATAGTATCTGCTAAGGATTCGGGATCAAATTTAGATAATGACCCGGCGCCTGGGGGGAATAATTCAGTTTTACCTCTGAGATATTGATTAAATTCCCTAAAACAAATCACCGGAATATTACAACTCATTGCTTCTGAAAGACTGCGATTTTTTCCTTCTAAAAGAGAACCCAAAAGACAAATTTTAGACCGAGAATAATAGAGGGGCATTTCTTGATAATAGTCAACTTGAGAAACTATTTCAATATCCTCTAAATTGTGAACTAAGATATTTTGAATTTTTTGCCATTCTAATTGAGCTTCACTACTGAGCAAATCCATCGAGTTTAAATCAAAATAATCCTCTAAAATCAACTTCATTTTTAACGGTTTATTATACTTTTTGTGATAAATCTTTAATGCTTTAGCAACCATCGGCAGATTATAAATAGGAGATAATTTCGCCACACATATAATATCAATATCTTTAATATTTATAGGTTGAGGTGCAATCAAATATTCATTAATAAAATCTGACTCAGAAAAAGGAATTAAAACTTTATTTGCCCGTTGGGGATAGGTTTTTTTAAACCAATCTGCACGGGATGGATGATCATATAAACAAAAATAGGCATCGGCGGTATTAGACCAAGGGTAGGAGCACCAAAGGGAATCAGCTATCGAAAAGAAAACCTCAGAAAGTTGAGGTAAAAGTTTATTTAATAAATCTACAGATTCACTAAAATACAATCCTTTAATAAATTTACCTTGATATAATAAAGGTGGCAATAAAACATGAAAATTGACGTGTTCAAACCGATTAGCTTCCTGTTCAAAAATTTCATTAGTCCAGCTATCTAAATCAGAATAAATTTCTTCTGAGGATTTATAAATTTCAGGACTATTAAAATATTGGCTTTGGCGTTCGTAGTTTCCTATTCCCATAATATTGTAGGCTTTTTTATTAATTAATTAGGTGGGCATAGCCCACCCTACAAGAGTTTATTTTATACTCAATTGGTTCAACCAATTCAAAATAATAGAGTTAACCTGTTCGGGACGTTCATCATGGGGACAGTGACCCGTATCTGGAATTGAAATAAATTCTACAGATGGATTGATATTGGCTAAATCTTGATAAATTTTTGCCCCGGTAATCGGTGTCCAAGGATCAGTTTCTCCCCAAATAATTAATAACGGTTGTTGAATTTGGGGTAATAATTCTGAGGGTTGAGGGCCGGGAGAAGCCGTTAAAATTGAAGCAAAAACCTGTTGAGCCCCAATATCATTAGAAGGATTATATAATAGGTCTACTAACTCATCGGTAATGGCTTGTTTGTTACCATAAACTTGATGTAAGGTGTTGCGAATCCGGTGTTTTTGTCGAATTTGATTGAACATAAACGGCCCGAGAATAGGATTACTCACCACTTTTGCGAATAATCCCATAATCAACCGCAGGGGTAAATTCAATTCTTCAGGCCGATGATTTAACCCTCCTGCACAATTAATTAATACCGCCCCCGATGATATTTCGGGATGGTGAGCAACCATCATTAAACCTAATAATGCTCCGATGGAATTGCCGATAAAAATAGCAGGTTGTTTAATCTTTTCGGCTGAAAAATCTGTTAGTAATTCTTCCCACAATTCTAAACTATAATCGAGATTGGGTTTGGCAGAGGCTCCAAATCCCAAGAGGTCTAAAGCAAAAACCCGGTATCCCCCAGCAGCTAAAATCGGGATATTATGACGCCAATGTCCAATGGACGCACCAAACCCATGAATCAGGACTAAGGGCTGTCCGTTTCCGGTGGCGGTATACTGGATTTGATGACCTTTCCACGTCCAGGTTAGGGGTTCAAAGGAGGTTGTTATTTGGGGAGCCGTTGTGGTTGTCATTTTATTAAGATTTGTAAACACTATCTTTCTATCATAGATGATTTCACCCTGGAAACAAGACGGAATTATGATTCATACCCAAAGACTTTTGAGGAGTTATCAACATTGGATGGGGGAAACCCTGTTGAATTTGAATGATAACCCGGAGGAAGTTGCCGAGAGTTTATTTTACGCGCCATTTGTGTTAGTTTCCCATGGAATTGAATCCGATCCAATTTTTAATTATGGGAATCAAAAAGCTTTAAAAATGTGGGAGTTAACCTGGGAAGAATTAACTAAAATGCCTTCTCGAAAAACCGCCGAACCGATGTTACAGGAGGAACGCAGTCGTTTGTTAGCTGAAACGGCGGCGAAAGGATTTGTTGAAAATTATCAAGGGGTGAGAATTTCTAGTAGTGGAAAACGCTTTTTAATTCAAGATGTTTTAATTTGGAATGTTTTAGATGAACAAGATCAATATTGTGGACAGGCGGCGGTTTATTCTAAATATATGTATATTTAATCATTGATGAAATTGGTTAACCTTTGGGGGTGTTTGATGGGAACGCGCCGTGGTACGGATTTAGTGGAGACGCGCCGTGGCACGTCTCTACAACCACTATATAAAATGGCTCCGGGGTTGGAGGCATCTAAACCGAGATTCACCCCCAAAATCGGCGATCGCAGATTACTATAGACAATTTATTAATAGGATTGATGTCAATAGTAATGATCGGCATGAATAAAAATACAGACCCGATTATATCATGATTGATAGTAATTTGTCTAGGGATAAATCCGAAAATTATTAAATAATTAAATTTAGTGTGCCAGCGAAGAATAAATAAATTTTAGTTATAAACTCTCTCAAAAAGAGTGCTAGTTTTCTGGAGAGGGTGGGAAGGGGCGATCGCCAAAATTCATGTTTTGAACCTGCCTAAAGACCCTAAAACACTTGATCCCCTTTCCTATCAAAGCGATCCTGACTGAATTTAATTGCCCAGTGATCAGTGACAGTCTGGGAAAACTCCCTTAAACTATTGATAATAAGGCTAATATTCCTTGTCAAAAAATAAATATCAGGGTTTGGGGGATATGGATGGAGTCACGGATTTTTGTCCGAAACAGACATCCGGGCAAAATCCAGAGGGGAGGTTTGTTAACCTTTTTTTAATTTTCATTAAAAAATGTCAAAACTTAATAGAAATAATCGTAAAATGAATTAGGGAGGGGCAAACGAAAAACTCTTGGTATCTTAAACACTCTGCAAAAAGCACGATAACTACGAGTGATCAAATCGATAATGCACAGAACCTAGTTGATGCTCAACAAAAACCGGACACAGATCAATCAAGACCAACTTTATCCGATTGTATCTATTGATCAGGCGTGGGTCATGGACACAAATATAGAAGTTGGACTATCTGAGAGTCCCATACTGATGCAAGTCATTGCAGACCTGCTGCAAGTCCCCTTGATCATCAGTTATCGGGATGATGACAGAGTTTTTTATTGTAATGCTCGCTTCCAACACACCTTTGGATTGCTACCATCGGAACGGTCACACTTTTCTGAATCCGATATTTTTGCCAATCCCACGGATCGAGAAATTCTACTCGAAAGGTTGCAAGAACAGAAATCTATACAACACCCTCTACAAGTCAAACGAGCCGACGGAACCCTGTGGTGGACATTAGTATCCATGCGTTTACTGACCTTGAATGGGGAACAGTTGGTTTTATCGACCTACTCGAATCTCCGTCAGTTTCCCCTGACCCAACCCCTGCCCTGGGATTATCTTCCCAGTTTTGACCATTGGCAACAGGGGGTAATTTTGATTGGTACAGAAAACCAGATTATCGATTGGAATACGGTGGCTGAACAAATGCTGGGATATGACAAGTCCCAGGTTCTGGGTAAAACCTTGGTGGCCTTGAATTTGTCCCCGTTTCATGAATTTACCCTCGATTTGTACCCCCTGTCGTCGGAGTTGGAATATTCTGGCTGTACCCGCGAAATTCAATTCTCCCGGCGAGATGGGAGTTTGGGTCGTTGTCGTGCCACTCTGTTACCCCTACGGAATCAATGGGGGCAGTTATTCGCCACCTTAATCAGTACCCAGGAAATACCCGAGGTTTCCGATGCCTTGGTGCCAGTAGACCCGCTTTTAGCCAGTTTGCAGTCCCGGGTGAGTCAACAAGCTACCGTTGCTCACCTGGGTCAACAGGCTCTGATTTATTCTGACCTGCTGGCTTTAATGGATGAAGCGGTCTGTTTAGTGGCGCAAACCTTGAATGTAGAATATTGCAAACTCCTAGAACTGATGCCCGGGGGTCATGCTTTTGGGTTAACGGCGGGATTCGGCTGGAAAAAAGGACTGGTGGGCAATGCTCGGGTGAGTGCCTATATTAATTCCCAAGCCGGATATACCTTAATCAAAAATGAACCCGTTATTGTCGATGATTTACGGGTGGAAACTCGATTCTCCGGTAGTCCTCTCCTGCATAATCATCGGGTGATTAGTGGTATGAGTGTGGTTATTGGCCGTTGGGATCAGAATTCGGAATTGAGTTCAACCCAGGCAGAGTCCCCGACTTCCAAACCCTGGGGGGTTTTAAGTGTCCATTGCGATCACCACCGCCAGTTTACCTCCGAGGATGTGCATTTTTTAGAGGCGATCGCCAATGTTTTAGCAGCAGCTATTGAACGTCATCGCGCCCAAGAACGCTTGCAATTAATGGAACGAGCGATTAATAGTAGTAGTAATGGGATTGTAATTACCGATGCCACACAACAGGATAATCCGATTATTTTTGTTAATTCTGGATTTGAAAGAATTACCGGATATAGCCGAGAATATATTTTAGGAAAAAACTGCCGCTTTTTACAGGGAAATAATTCTAAAGATCCCTCCGTTAATGAACTTCGTCGCGCTATTTTAGAAGGAACAGAATGTCATGTCGAACTCCAGAATTATCGTCAAGATGGGGTGTTTTTCTGGAATGAACTTTCTATTGCCCCGGTCTATAGTTCCAAAGGATATTTGACTCATTTTATTGGAATTCAAGCGGATATTACCAAACGGAAACAATCTGAACAAGCCTTGATTTCCCAATCCCAAGCCTTAGCAGAATTTAGTTCTAATCTCAAACATTTACATCGGATTACCACCTATAATCATCAAAATTTAGATGAACTTTTTCGAGATTATCTGCAAGTGGGATGTGAAATTTTTAAATTGTCTACTGGTTTGATCAGCCGATTAGAAAATAATCATATTATTATCAACACCGTTCATTCCGATTTAGATCTGATTCAAGCGGGTATGACATTACCTGTTGAACAAAGCTACTGTTGTCAAGTTATTCAAACCCAGACCACTAAAGTTCATACCCACATTGGGCAAGATCCTCTATTCAACCAACTCCAAAGCTATCAAACCTTTCATCTGGAAACCTGTTTAGGCACTCCGATTTGGGTCAATGGTGAAATTTATGGGACATTAGTTTTTGCTGCTGCCGATGCTAAAACCGTAGATTATAAATCCTATGAACTAGAAATTTTAGAGTTAATGGCTCAAAGTATTGGTCGATTTATTGCGGCTAATCAAACCGAACAACAACGGGTTAAAGCTGAATTAGCTCTCAGAGAAAGTGAAGAACGCTATCGCCGTTTAGTGGAATTATCCCCCGAAACTATTGCCATCCATGATGGAGAACAATTAGTTTATATTAATATGGCTGGAGCAAAATTATTGGGAGCAAATCGTCCGCAAGATTTAATCGGTCGCTCTATCTTTGATTTTCTTCCCCCAGCTTATTTTAATTCTATTCAGATTCAAATTCAAGATCATTCTGATGAACAGCAACCCATGGAGTTAATTGAACAAAAATTAACTCGATTAAATGGAGAAGTCATTGATGTAGAAATTGTAGGGATTCCAGCTACCTATCAGGGTCAATCGGCGGTTCAAATTATTATTCGGGATATTACCGAACGCAAACGATTTGAAGCCCAACTCATGTATGAAGCCCTACATGATGCCCTGACCCAATTACCGAATCGGAGCTTTTTTAATGAACGGTTAGCCCAATCTTTAAAACGATCTCGACAAGAACCTAATTATCAATTTGCCGTTTTATTTTTAGACTTAGATCGATTTAAAGTGGTTAATGATAGTTTAGGGCATTTGATGGGGGATCAACTTTTAATTGAAATTTCCCATCGTCTTTTATATTGTGTCAATCCCCTAGATACCGTTGCCCGTTTGGGAGGAGATGAATTTACAATTTTGATTCATCGGGTTGAAAGTATACTGGATGCTACCCGCATGGCGGAGAAAATTCACTATGAATTAACCCAGCCTTTTTATATCCAAGGACACGAAATTTTTACGACCGTTAGTATTGGGATTGTTCCCAGTCGAGGTCATTATCCACTATTAGAAAATAATAGTGAATCCCATCAGTGTTTATTGTATAATAACCCCGACGATTTTTTACGGGATGCGGATATTGCCATGTATCGAGCCAAAGCCAAAGGCAAAGCTCGATATGAAGTTTTTGATTTAAGTATACATAGTCAAACCCTGTCTATATTGCAGCTTGAAACGGATTTACGACAAGCTATTTATGGACGAATACAAGGGGTTGATCTACAGCCATCAGAGTCCGTAACTCCCTTAGAAAATTTAAATTTGAAGGGATTAAAAACGACAGAATACCTATTAGAAAGCTCCCGGGATCAACCCATAAATCTCAGGGGTTTTAAAGTCTATTATCAACCGATTGTTTCTTTATCCAGTGGTAGAATTACTGGCTTTGAAGCCCTAGTGCGTTGGTTACATCCCACTCGGGGTTTGGTATCGCCAATAGAGTTTATTCCGGTAGCGGAAGAAACTGGGTTAATTATTCCCCTAGGGGCTTGGGTTTTACGAGAAGCCTGTCATCAATTGCAAGTTTGGAAACAACAATTAAGCCAAAAATTTAGTTTAATTCAAGCTGGTTCTACCGAACAAATTCAGCCCCAAAAACAACGGTCTGATGATGATATTTACCCCTTAACTATGAGTGTAAACCTATCGAGTAAACAACTTTGTCAAACTAATCTATTAGAACAAATTGATCAGATCTTAGCCGAGACAGGTTGTAATCCTAGTAATTTGAAACTAGAAATTACCGAAAGTGTGATTATGGAAAACTTATCCACTTCCTTTATGATTCTAGCTCAACTGAAATCTCGGAAAATTCATCTCTCAATTGATGATTTTGGTACGGGGTATTCATCCTTGAGTTATTTACATCAATTCCCTTTAAATAGTTTAAAAATTGATCGTTCATTTATTAGTCCTTTGGATCAGAAAAGTGGTATCTTTAAAGGGAAAAAAAGCCAGCCTTTACAAATTGTCAAGGCTATTATTTCTTTAGCTCAAAATTTGGATTTAGATGTTGTAGCTGAAGGGATAGAAACCCGGGAACAAAGGAGAATTTTACAGGATTTGGGCTGTCCCTTCGGACAGGGTTATTTATTTGCTAAACCCTTAGAACCCGAACAAGCCACCCAACTATTACTATCGGAGGTTAAAGAAATTTCATGATTACACTGATTTTATACAGTAAACCCGGCTGTCATTTATGCGAAGGACTGCAAGAAAAATTGGAAAAAATTCAAACCTCATCTCAAAAATCAGGGGAATTTAAATTAGAAATTAGAGACATTACCACCCGGGAAGATTGGTTTGAAGCCTATCAATATTCTATTCCTGTTCTGTTTAAATCCGGTGAACCAGACCAACCGATTCCCCGTCCTTCACCCCGAATGTCGGTTATGCAGTTGGAACAAATGTTACAACAGTATTTGTAGAGTAGGTAGTGCAAATAAACCTGATCAACTACAAAAATTCATTTAACAAAGTTAAACAGCTATTGGCATCCTTCAACCGAAAGGGTGTAACTATATCCTAATGCTTTAATTCCTCCGACATTGACATTCACTTGATAGGGTTGATTATCAGGTCGGGGAGTTCCACTGATTTGTTGTGACTGATTTTGATCAAGTTGAATATCTCCTTCAAAGGCTTGATCAGCAGTATCATCAGCATATTTAAGAAACATTCTGATTTTAAATGTTCCTGAGTCAGTAGATAAGGATTGGATGGTTGCAACATACTCGGTAAAGGTGGCATTGCTCGGAACAATAAAATCCGTGTCCCAGTTGCCCCGATAACCCACAGGGATGCGGGGAATGGTTCCCACATTGGGGGCGGACACTTTTTTGGTAACGCTGGTTCCTTCACCTTTAACAACCATTAAAGGGGTGCAGGTTTGCGCATTTACAGGTAGACTAATGGGAAGTAATAAAGTTAAAATTCCTAGGGAAAATAGAGGTCGAATCATTGTTTTTATCATAGAGTTAATCAGGATTTTATTGTCTATGGCGATAGGGCAGAATTGTTCACCCATCATCGCCATACCCCAAGCAAGAGAGAACTAAAATTACAAAACCCCTTTAGAACTGGGGATAGTATTTGCCCGACGGGAATCAATTTCTACCGCCATTCTTAAGGCTCTAGCAAAGGCTTTAAACCCGGCTTCAATAATATGATGGGAATTAATGCCATCTAATTGACGTAAATGTAAGGTGAGTTGACTATTATTAACAATAGCCACAAAAAATTCTCGCACTAACTGAGTATCATAGGTGCCCACTCTTTGGGTGGGAATTTCTAAACCATAGGTGAGGTGAGGACGACCGGAAAAATCTAACGCCACTTGCACTAAGGCTTCATCTAAAGGGGCAATAAAATGACCAAACCGGACAATTCCTTTGCGATCGCCTAAAGCCTTAGCTAAAGCCAAACCTAATGTAATTCCTACATCTTCATTAGTATGGTGATCATCAATTTCAATATCCCCGGTGGCTTGAATTTCTAAATCAATTAAGCCATGGGATGAAATTTGATGCAACATATGATCTAAAAAGGGAACTCCTGTAGAAACCTTACAGATTCCAGTTCCATCTAAATTCACCGTAACATTAACTTCTGTTTCCCCAGTTTTTCGGTATACCGTAGCAATTCTCGGGAGCAGATCATTAGAATTTGCAGTATTAATAGAAGGGCGATCGCTAATTTGCATAATAATTAATTAATTACAAAACATCGTAATTGATTAATTACGAATTAAGAGTTAAGAATTAATCGTAATTCGTAATTCGTAATTCGTAATTCGTAATTCGCAGATTACATTCCCATGATGCAATAACCCGAATCGACATACAGAATTTGACCTGTAATGCCACTGGATAAATCGCTACAGAGAAATGCCGCCGCATTACCCACTTCCGTTTGAGTCACCGTCCGTTTTAGGGGGGCCATGGACTCAACGTGATGGATCATGTCTAAAATCCCACCCACGGCCGAAGATGCTAGGGTACGAATCGGGCCAGCCGAAATCCCATTGACCCGAACCCCCAAGGGGCCCAACTCCGCCGCCAGGTAACGAACATTCATCTCTAGGGCTGCCTTAGCAATTCCCATCACATTGTAATTAGGAATCACTCGTACACCGCCCAGATAGGTCAGGGTGACAATACTACCGCCCTGGGTCATCAAAGGTTTAGCGGCCGCACTCAGTTGGACTAGAGAATAGGCGCTAATATCCAGGGCGCGAGTAAATCCGGCCCGGGATACATTGCTAAAGTCCCCAGAAAGTTCCTCCTTTCCTGCAAAAGCCAGACAATGGATCAGAATATCAATTCGTCCCCATTGGTCACGGATGGCCGTAAATAACTCCTCGATTTGAGCATCATTCTGGACATCACAGGGCAGAAATAAACTAGGGTTGAGGGGTTCAACTAATTCTTGCACCTTTTTTTCAAAACGACCTTTCTCATCGGGAAGGTAGGTGATTCCAAGATTAGCTCCAGCTTGGTGAAGCTGTTGGGCAATGCCCCACGCAATGGAGCGATTATTGGCAATGCCGGTAACAAGTGCGTTTTTTCCGTTCAAATTCAGCATAGTAGACTATTCTATAAGCAAGATGATGCAATTAGCGTAATTAGCGTAAACTGAAATACGGAAGATATATTAGAGCATTGTTAGTGCAAGGGATCGGGTCGTGACGTATGATAGACCGTTAGCAGAAGTGTTCCGCAGCATCGGCGGAGGGGCGTTCCCTCCCGTCGTGGAAAGCTTTGAACGGGGTAAGACGATCTTCTTTCCCGGCGATCCGGCGGAGCGCGTCTATGTTCTGATCAAAGGTGCGGTGAAATTATCCAGAGTCTATGAAGCTGGAGAGGAAATTACTGTTGCTTTACTTCGAGAAAATAGTGTATTTGGTGTTTTATCGTTAATTACAGGTCATCGGTCAGATCGGTTTTACCATGCCGTCGCCTTTACCTCTGTAGAATTACTCTCCGTTCCGATTGAACAGGTGGAGAAAGCTCTGAAAAGCGATCCCGAATTGCCGATGGTGATGTTGCGGGGATTGTCGTCTCGGATTTTACAAACGGAGATGATGATTGAAACCTTAGCTCACCGAGATATGGGATCAAGATTAGTTAGTTTTCTGCTGATTCTTTGTCGAGATTTTGGTGTACCGGGTAAGGATGGAATTCGGATTGATTTGAAACTTTCCCATCAAGCGATCGCTGAAGCAATTGGTTCCACACGAGTTACAGTTACCCGTTTATTAGGAGATTTACGGCAAAAAAACATGATCTCAATTTATAAGAAAAAGATCACCGTCCATAATCCCGTTACCCTAAGTCAACAATTTACTTAATCTGTCGGTAGGTTTCCTAGATTGATCCCAAGAAGATCCAGCAAACCTACCCATAGATATAATTAGAGAAAATTGAACCAACTGCAAATTACAGGGGACGAAATCCCGATTAACTACAGTCTTAAATTTTTGGATGCTCAGGTCTTAAAAATGCTGAGTTTCCACTCTCCCAACTTTTTCTTATGACCGCAGGAATTATCCTGGTTATATCCATCTTGGTTTTAGGAGGTGTGATTGCGACGGTTAGCGATCGCCTTGGAACTAAAGTGGGAAAAGCCAGGTTGAGTTTATTTAATCTCCGCCCCCGCAACACTGCTATGGTTGTGACTATTTTAACCGGCAGTGTGCTTTCGGCATTGACCTTGGGGATTTTATTTGCTTCGAGTAAACCCCTGCGGCGGGGTGTGTTTCAGATTGATCAAATTCAAACTCGATTGAATGATGCTCGCAAAGATTTAACTCGGGCCGAAGATGAAAAAAAACGGGCAGAAAAGGATTTAGCCCGGGCTAAAACGGAAATTAACACCGCCATGGCGCAGTTAAATACAATTAATCAATCCTTACAAATTGCTCAATCTGAAGCGATTAGAACATCAAAAGAATTAGAAAAAACTCAAAATCAATTGGGAGATCTTCAGAAACAATTACGGGAGATTCAAGTAGCCCGCACCGCAACGGAAGCCGAACTTAAAAATAGGGAGGAGCGACTTCAAGTGGTGTTTCAACAAAAACAAAGTTTACAATCAGAAATTCAAAAACTGAGAACGGAACGTCAAAATCTGATTCGGCAACAGGAACAAGTTAAGGCTCAAATTCGCAATCGCGATCGCGAAATTGTGAAACGGGATCAGGAAATTGGCAAACGAGATCAAGAAATGAAACAGCAGGATCGCGAACTTGAAAAACAGGAAAACCGGATTACTGAACAGGATCAAATTATTGCTAAACGGGAATCTCGACTAGAAGAATTAGAAATAGAACAGAAAAAGTTAGAACAGCAAAAACAATTTTTAACTCAACAGGTTGAACTGATTGGACGGGATTTTCAATTGTTACGAGAAGGCAGTGTGGTTTTAGAACGAGGGCAGGTTTTATCGAGTGGCTTAGTTAGAATTAGTAACCCCACAACTTCCATTCAAGCGGTTAATACGCTTTTAAAAGAAGCGAATAATTATGCCATTGAGTCTGTACAATTAGGAAATATCAAGGTAGATCAAGCCCGGGTGATTCAAATTACAAAAGCAGAAGTTGAAGACTTAATTAATCAAATTGATGATGGTCGAGATTATGTGGTACAAGTGATTTCGGCGGCTAATTATTTAGTCGGGGAAACTAAAGTCTCGGTTTTTACTAAAGCTGAACCGAATCAATTATTATTTACAACGGGAGAAATTATTGCGGGCACAACCTTGAATCCTTCAACTTTATCTTATGATCAATTAACAAAACAAATGCAACAACTTTTGGATGCGTCTAGTTTTCGAGCCCGTTTTGTTGGCGTTGTGGGGGGAACAGTCCAAATTGGTAATGATAGAATGGATACATTAATTCGTTTTTTCCAACAAGTTCAAGAACATAATCAACCCTTGGAAATTCAAGCGATCGCCGCCGAAGATGCCTATACTATTGGGCCGTTAAGATTGGATTTATTAGCACTTCGCAATGGAGAAGTCATCTTTAGTACCCGACAACAGGAACAGTTTAATAATTCTAATCCATGGGAAAATCCATCAACTGAAAGACAAAATAATATAGAAAATTCCACCTATAAATCTGATTATATTCAATAAAATGATAAAAAATAAAATGATTTTGGGGTTTGATCCCGGTCGAGAAAAATGTGGAATTGCGGTGATGGGTGATGATTCTCAGTTATATTATCATCAGGTGATTTTGGCGGCGGATGTTCCGACAATCATTGAATCTCTTTGTCAACAATTTACAATTGAAATAGTGGTGATGGGAGATCAAACCACTTCCAAAATGTGGAAACAAAAACTTACAGAAATTTTACCGAAATCCCTATCTATTCTGCAAGTAAATGAACGATATTCTACCTTAGAAGCGCGCGATCGCTATTGGCAACTTTATCCCCCCAAGGGTTTAACTCGTTTGATTCCCAAGGGAATGCGAACCCCACCCCGTCCGATTGATGATATTGTTGCGATTGTGTTAATTGAACGATATTTGAATCAGTTATCAGTTATCAGTTAAACAGTCCCGCAAGCGGGATTCTATTAATTCAAAGATGTAGTAGGCTCTTTAGGGCCTCCTTATTTTATTGTTTCAGTCCCGCAAGCGGGATTATTGTTATTGAAAGGGTGGTTTTAAGGGGGGTGAAAACAATCCCAAAAAGTTTCAGTCCCGCAAGCGGGATTATTGTTATTGAAAGAATGATGATGATTAATTTTGTGTAACCGCTTGACAAGTGTTTCAGTCCCGCAAGCGGGATTATTGTTATTGAAAGGAAAAATCTAAAATTTTGACAGCATGAACATGAACAGGTTTCAGTCCCGCAAGCGGGATTATTGTTATTGAAAGAACCTTAACGCAACCGTAAATTAATCATTTCAATTATGAGTTTCAGTCCCGCAAGCGGGATTATTGTTATTGAAAGGAGTCCTAACAGGGGATGTTCTGGAGTGCTATAGTTAGTAATGGTTTCAGTCCCGCAAGCGGGATTATTGTTATTGAAAGTTGTTAATTTAGTGTTCCCTTTGCCGTTTGGAACTACGTTTCAGTCCCGCAAGCGGGATTATTGTTATTGAAAGGCAGCCGAACAACAAAAACAAGCGCAAACTGAAGGTTTCAGTCCCGCAAGCGGGATTATTGTTATTGAAAGTTAAAATGCACTTGAATGCCCACACCATCTAAGGGGTTTCAGTCCCGCAAGCGGGATTATTGTTATTGAAAGGCAGCCGAACAACAAAAACAAGCGCAAACTGAAGGTTTCAGTC